>NZ_JAPDBM010000103.1:0-8305 GCF_027705265.1 Aeromonas sp. QDB11
CACAGGCCTATAAGTATTTGTTTTGTAGGCAAAAAACTATTTTTAATTTTTAACAAAATGTTCACGATCTCGCCCTGATCTCGCTGATTATGTTATTTTAATTGCCACTTTTATCGGACATTCAAGAGCAGACCATGAGCAAGGCAAAAATCGGTATCGTTACCGTCAGCGATCGCGCCAGCGCGGGCATCTATGAAGACCTCTCCGGCAAGGCCATCATCGACACCCTGAACGCCTATCTGACCTCGGCGTGGGAACCCGTCTATCAGGTGATCCCCGATGAGCAGGATCAGATTGAAGCGACCCTGATCCGGCTGGCGGATGAAGAGCAGTGTTGTCTCATCGTCACCACAGGCGGCACCGGCCCGGCCAAGCGGGATGTGACGCCGGAAGCGACCGAGGCGGTGTGTGATCGCATGATGCCCGGCTTTGGCGAGCTGATGCGGGCCGAATCCCTCAAGTTTGTGCCGACCGCTATTCTGTCGCGCCAGACGGCTGGCCTGCGCGACGATACCCTGATCGTCAATCTGCCGGGCAAGCCCAAGTCGATCCGCGAGTGTCTGGATGCGGTCTTCCCCGCCATCCCCTATTGCATCGATTTGATGGAAGGGCCTTATCTCGAGTGCGATGAGACCGTCATCAAGCCATTTCGACCGAAAAAATAGCTGACTCGTCCATAACAAATAATGGCGAGCCGTGGCTCGCCATTATTTTTAATAACAGTGCTTCAGCGCTCGCTTATTTGCGACCAAATACTTTGACGCCCGCTTTGCTGCCTTCCGAATTGCCGTACACTTCCAGCCGTTTTACACAGACTCTGGAACCGAGAGATTTCCATTCGGTCTCTTTGTCAGCGCGCATATCGCGATCAAATTTGATGGTCTTGGTACGATTGCTGCCATATGTCACCACGATCCGATCCAGCGTCAAATCACGCTCTGCTTTCACCTTGATATATTTGGTCTGACGGCAGGCAACCATCGGAATGGTGGCGCCATGATCACCAATTCCCAGCAAGATGGTGCGGCCAAGGGTGAACTGATCATCACCGGCCTGACAAGCCGACGCCGCCACCAACAAGAGAGCGCCAAACAGAGCACGACCGGAACACGCTTTACGCCAGATAGAGTTCAGGGACATAACACCTCCAATAAAAAACGGAGCGTTATGATACGGGTCGAACCATAACAGGAGCTGTATCCGGTCCGGGATGGCGCCAGTGCCAGCCTCAGCGGAGGATCACAACCTCGATAAACGCTATCCCCCTGAATACAAAAAGGGCCGCCAACTGGCAGCCCCAAGCCTCAGAAGAAGATCAACGTTCCATGATTTGGGTGACGTCATCCTTCTTGATCATCACCTCGCGCCCTTCGTGATCGTAATAGCGGTACATGCCGGTGCTCTCATCCAGCTTGGGGGAGCGAGCAATGAAAAAGGCCGGACATCTGTCCGGCCTCTTCTCTAGAGCGCAAGAACGCAATCATGACTTGGCGGGCTGACGCTCACCGGTCACGGTCGGATTCTTGGGATCCATGCTCCACTCGTACCAGCCGCCGTCGTAGACGCTGATCTGTTTCCAGTCCATCAGCCAGGCGTAGAAGAAAGCCTCGGAGGCGCGCCAGCCGGTACCGCAATAGAACGCGGCCTGCTGGGTCGGCTCGATGTTCCACTGGTCCCACATGGCGAGGATCTCGCGGGCTGGCTTCATGGTGCCGTCCGGGTTATGGAAATCGCTCATGCTGTTGGCATCCACCCCGCCGTGACCCCACTTGGCCCCCGGGATATCGCCCTTCGGCTTGATGTAGCTGTAACCTGAGGTGTTGCCGACAAACTCGTCCCAGGTACGCACGCTGACCAGTGCGCTATCGGGCTGCTTGAGCAGCTCTTTTGCCTGACTTAACGTGGTGTAGTACTCGGGGTGAGCGGGAATGGCCACACCAAACTCCTTAACCGGCTCATATTTGTTGGGCAGACCGGTTTCGGTGCGCAGATGCTGGATAAACCAGGCATCCAGACCACCGTCCAGCAGGCGTACATCTTTCACCCCCGCATACATCATCAGGTGCGCGGCACGGGCAGCCGCCATGGTGTTTCGACCATAGAGGATGACGGTGGTGTCGTGACGGATGCCGTTGTCCAGCAGCAGCTTCTTGAGCGCTTCGTCAGAGACCTTGTTCCACAGCGGCTCCTCTTCGAGGCTGTTGGTATCGATATAACCGGCCCCCGGGATGTGGCTGATGAGGTAGGCCTTGGGTGAACCCCAATCCACTTCAAACAGCTTCCAGTCACCCTTGGGCGCAGCGGCAACCGGCTTGCCCTCTTGCAGATCCGCCAACCAGCGCGGATAGACCAGCTGCTGCCAGCGTGCCAGCGACTCGCGCGGTGCGGCTTGCCACCCTTGCAGCTCGAACAGCTGCTTGATCCCCTGCTTGCGCAGCAGACGGGCCACCTCGGCCACTTCGCGGGACGCACCGTAGAGGGCAACCGGACGATCGGCCTTCAGCCCCTTGATCTCGAGCGCCTTTGGCCACTCTTCATCGCTGTATTTCCACTCGGCTGAGAGGTTCTCGGCGCCCGCCACATGGCCGCCCTGCTTCTCCCCTTCCATCGGCCACCCCTGATAGAAGTAGCTGGCGCGGGTATCCAGGATGACAGCCTGTTTGGCCTTGGCATCGGCCAGCGAGAGCGGTGGCAACTCCCCTGCCACGGCGGGCAGGGCACACCAGAGCAGTAAGGTCGCCAGCGCGGCCTGCAGGAAGCGAAGATGTCGTTTCATGGTGATTTCTCGATTCATAGTGAACAAGGTTAAAAAATGGAGCGACCCAGCCGCTCGGCCAGCAGCTCCAGCGCCGCCGTGCCCGCCAGCGAGTTGCCGGCTTTGTTGAGCTCCGGCGACCAGACACAGACGCAGAGTTCGCCCGGGATCAGGGCGATGATACCGCCGCCGACACCCGATTTGCCCGGCATGCCGACCCGATAGGCAAAATCGCCCGCCTCGTCATAGAGGCCGCAGGTGGCGAGCAGGGCGTTGACCTGTTTGGTGGTACGGGCGGGCAGCAGCGGTACGCTCTCGCCCAGTGGCACACCACGGTTGGCCAGATAGATGAATGCCCGCGCCAGATCGACGCAGCTCATGCGGATGGCACAGGCATTGAAGTAGCTTTGCAGCACCTTGTCCACTTCGTTTTCGAAGTTGCCATAGGCCTTCATCAGATAGGCGATGGCGGCGTTGCGGGCAGAGTGCTGATATTCGGAGCGGACGACGACCTGATCCGCCATGATGGCCGGATTGCCGGAAAGACGGCGCACCAGCTCGAGGGTACGCTGACGCGGCGCAGTGAGGCGGGTCTCCAGCAGATCGCTCACCACCAGCGCCCCGGCATTGATAAAGGGGTTGCGGGGGATCCCCTGCTCGAACTCGAGCTGCACCAGCGAGTTGAAGGGCTGGCCGGAGGGCTCCTTGCCAACCCGGGCCCAGATCTCCTCCTCCTGATAGAGAGTGAGTGCCAGGGTCAGGCTAAGGGCCTTGGAGATACTCTGGATGGAGAAGGGTTCAAAAGCGTCACCGGCGGTGAACAGCTCCCCCTCGACGGTACAGACTGCAATACCAAGCCGATCGGCCGGTACCTGAGCCAGTGCCGGAATGTAGTCGGCCACCTTGCCTTGTCCCAGCAACGGGCGCACCTCTTCAAGGATGCTGGCCAGTAATTCGGATGACAACACCATAAGCAATAAGCGATTCCATGACTAAAACAGCGGTGGAGATCCCATCCCCACTGACAAAAATCCCGCCAGCGGCGGGATTTTTCAGTTACCCACAACAAGGCGCCAGATGCGGCAGCCTTGTATCAGGCCGGTTCACCGTACCAGAGGTCGAACAGCTCGGTAACGACCACGGCTTCCATCCCCTTGCCTTCCAGCCAGGATTTGACGGCAGCGCGGTCTTCTTCGGTACACTTGCCCAGTTGCTGGGTGCAGATCATCCCTTCCCAGGCCAGGTGACCAGAGCCGGCAAAAGCCAGTTTGCGGGGTTCAACAACCTCATCGATCATCGCATCGACTACCGCATCGATGGTCTCTTCGGCAGTGCCGACCGGGAAATTAAAACTGATGTCGAAACCCATTTCCTGGAATTCATCGACACGCAGTTTCTTACGCAGACGGCGGCTACGATTGGCCATGATAGCTCCTCAAGTTAGTTGATACGCGAGTTGACGTGTCAGCTTAGCTGACACGCTTGAAAATCAGGTCCCAAACACCGTGACCGAGACGGTGGCCACGTTGTTCAAATTTGGTCAGCGGACGCCAGTCCGGACGGGGCACCCAGTTGCCGGTGGCGGAGGTGTTCTCGTAACCCTCGGCGGCGCTCATCACTTCCAGCATGTGCTCGGCATAGTTTTCCCAGTCGGTGGCCATGTGGAATACACCACCGATGGCCAGCTTCTGGCGAATGTCCTGCGCAAACGCCGGCTGTACGATGCGACGCTTGTGGTGACGGCTCTTGTGCCAGGGGTCCGGGAAGAACAGTTGCAGGCAGGAGAGTGAACCGTTCGGGATCATGTGCTCCAGCACCTCGACCGCATCGTGGCAGATCACCTTGAGATTGGTGACACCCGCTTCCTGAGCGGTGCCCAGGCAGGCACCCACGCCCGGGGAGTGCACTTCGATGCCGATGAAGTTCTTCTCGGGGGCATTCTTGGCCATCTCGACCAAAGAGGCGCCCATGCCAAAACCGATCTCCAGCACCACCGGGGCCTCGCGGCCAAACAGGGCGACCAGATCGAGCGGCGCTGGCGCAAAATCAATACCCATGACCGGCCAGAGCTCTTCCAGGGCCTTCTCCTGCCCTTTGGTCAGGCGGCCTTCGCGACGGACAAAGCTGCGGATCTTGCGCATGAACTTGCCGTCTTCGTTAAATACATCTTGGGTCACAGGCATAATGGTCTCGTTATTTCATCAATCCGGGTAATACATCTTGTGTCCGATCCCGACCGGGACCGCTCGCGGCTCGTCATGTCATCGACCCGCGAAAACAGGGGAGCGAATTATCCCAAGATAGGCCCAAGGCGCAAGTGTTTCGCACAACAAATATTCCATCCTGCCCCTTCGCCCCGAACAACCGCTCAATATACGCCGAATCAGAGTCAATCCAGCCCTTTTTTGGCGATTTTTGTGACAATCATTGCCTCAATTCTGAAATCTGATACAAACGGATAACCTGGTGGTCGAATGGAGCGACCGCCCACATGCCGAGAGAATTGTCTATGCAGCCGTTTTTTGCCCAGCGCTTCGAGAAGGTCGAGCCTTCCTTTATCCGTGAAATCCTCAAAGTTGCCGCCAATCCGGAGATCATCTCCTTCGCCGGTGGCCTGCCCAATCCCCACCTGTTTCCGGTCAAGGCGATCGATCAGGCCTGTCAGGATGTACTGCGTGAACAAGGGGCTGCAGCCCTGCAATATGCCGCCACCGAGGGCTTCGCCCCGCTGCGCCAGTATATTGCCGACCGCTATCTGGCCCGTCACGGCATGCAGGTCAATCCGGACAACATCCTGATCACCAGCGGCTCCCAGCAGGCGCTGGATCTGCTGGGCAAGGTGCTGATCGACGAGGGTCAGGATCTGATCATTGAGGAGCCGGGCTATCTTGGTGCCATTCAGGCCTTCTCTGTCTATCAACCGAATTTCAAGCCGATCACCCTTGAAGAAGAGGGGCTGGATCTGGCGGCGCTGGATGCGCTGCTGGCAAGCGGCTCCAATGCCAAACTGCTCTACGGTGTGCCTAACTTCCAGAACCCGAGCGGCGTCTCCTACAGCCGTGCCAACCGCGAGGCACTGGCCGAGCGACTGGTGCGCCACGAGCTCCTGATGGTGGAAGACGACCCCTACGGTGAGCTGCGCTTCGAGGGCGAACACCTGCTCCCCATCGCCAAGCTGGCGCCGAACAATACCGTGCTGCTCGGCTCCTTCTCGAAAACCGTGGTGCCCGCCTTCCGTCTGGGCTGGATGCTGGTGCCGGACTGGTTGCGCAAGAAGGTGACCATCGCCAAACAGGCCACCGACCTGCACAGCAACGCCTTCAGCCAGCAGGTGCTGCACCGCTTCCTGAGCGATAACTCGCTGGATGCCCATCTGGAGAAGATCAAGGAGGTCTACGGCCGCCAGCGTGCCGCCATGGAGGCTGCGCTGGCCCGTCACTGCCCGCCCGGCGTCAGCTACACCCGGCCGGAAGGGGGCATGTTCCTCTGGCTGACCCTACCCGCCCACATCAGTGCCATGGCGCTGTTTGACGAGGCGATCAAGGAGAAGGTGGCCTTCGTGCCCGGCGCTCCCTTCTATGTGCGCCCCGAGATCAAGAACACCCTGCGCCTGAGCTTCTCCTGCGTCGATGAAGCGACCATCGAGGAGGGGGTCAAACGGCTGGCCCGCGCCCTCCAGCGCATGCTCTGATCGTCAGGCCAAACGGCACCAACAAAAAACCAGCGAGAGATCGCTGGTTTTTTTGTTGGTGCCCGCAACGCAACCCATCAGCCAAACAGAGTCTGGCGGAACTGCTTCATCGGGATGGGGCGGCCGTAGAGATACCCTTGCAGATAATCGACGTGACGCGCTTGCAGATAGTCCGCCTGCACCTGAGTCTCCACCCCTTCGGCCACCAGTTGGAGCCCCAGTCTGGTCGCCAGATCGATCACGTTCTCGACAATATGGCTGGAGAGGGCATCGGAGCCGATCATCCCGACGAAGCTCTGATCGATCTTCAATGCATCGACCTGAAACTGCTGCAGGTAAGTCAGGCTGGAGTGGCCGGTACCAAAGTCATCGATGGCGATCATGACCCCCAGCTGACGCAGCTCGGCAAACAGCTGGTCGGTCGTCTCGTCCGCCACGATCAGCTCCCGCTCGGTCAGCTCCAGCACCAGTTTGACCGGGTTGTCCTTGAAAGCATTGATAAAGGCCCGGCAATCAATCAGCAGACTCAGATCCTTGCAGTGGCTGGCGCAGATATTGAAACCGAAATGAAATCCGGCCGGCAGCTTGCCGGCGTGAGGGGCGAAGTGATCCCGCACCTGGGCCATCAACAGGCTGGTCATGGGGACGATCAGACCACTATCCTCCGCCAGCGGAATAAAGCGATCCGGCGAGATCATCCCCTGTTTGGGATGCTGCCAGCGCATCAGCACCTCACAACCGCTACACTGCTCATCAGCGCCAGTGACCACCGGCTGCAGGTAGGGAATAAACTCCTCCTCGATCAGCGCCCGCTTGAGCTCCTCCGCTGGCGAGCTGCTACGCCCCATCAGCCTGAAAGTACCGAATCCAATCAGCAATGCCAGCAGCGGAGAGAGGAGCAGCGTGTCTCTGGAGTAGCGCCATGCATGGGCCAGATAATCATCCTTTGTCACCAGTGTCGCTACCTGATATGGGAAGCTGGCTGACGAGAGTGCCATGTACCCCTCCTCAGCGGGAGAGGGCGCAGCTGCGACCTGACCTGAGCCAAACAGCGCTTTGTCACCGACCACCAAGGCCATCGAGGAGTTCTTGCTGGCGATATCAAGGGTATTAAGCAGGTAGTAGCCATCCACAGCGATCAGCGCACTCCCTTTCTCAACCTCATGACGCAACACAATCAGCGGTCTATCTGGTGTCGTGTCATTACCGCTGAACAGTTGTAGCTTACCGTCGACATAGTTGTCCGGACCCATAGGGCCATCATACTCGCCATACAGGGACGTACAGTAGATTCGGCGACCGATGGTCAGGTTGGCCGAACGAACATCAGGAACCATGATCACCTGCTCGCGCAGCAGCAAGGCGGCCTCTGCACAGGGAGCACCAATCACCTTCTCCACATTCATGGCGGCTTGCTGAGCATAACCCAAGGTACGATCAAACATCAGCTGGGCACGCTGCAACCGTGACTCGGCATCCTGCTCGATCTCCGTCACTGTTTGCCAGATGACGGAAATGCCCCCTAGCAACAGGATCCCGCACCCCATCATTAGCGCCATAAGAATCCTCATGGAGAGCTGGCGAAGTTTCAGACGGCGAAATGGCATGGTGGCCTCTTTGATACACGATGAGTGGTAGCAACCCCGGTGGACAGGCGCAAAGGGTCGCAATAATAGCGACCGCTCAACAAATGTCCACCTTACAAAAATCAATCAAATCAGCGTATTGTTCAACAATATGTTACCAAGGGAAGATATGGTTAACACATATCATGGTGACAATCTTAACCATCCCCTCATATGAGCGAGGCGTGGCGCGGCTTCTGAGGTATGATCGCCATCCTTGACCAGCTAATACCC
>NZ_JAPDBM010000104.1:0-7972 GCF_027705265.1 Aeromonas sp. QDB11
CAATGAGCAAGTCCCAACCCTAATTCCTCTTTGACAATAGCCGGGTCAAATGTCGTCGAGTGAGAGACTTTGACTGCCCCAGTGCTATTACGCAACGCCATCTGCAGGGTGTTATTACAGACCACTCGCAATGAGGTAAATTGCGCCGTGGTGCAGAGCGTGCCGTCGCAGCTGGTTGCCAGCAGCAGATAGGACTTCACCAAGTCATTGCCTTTGAGTTTCAAGTCTTGGCCGGTACGGGCCAGCGCCCACAATTTACGGCCGCCCTTAAGTGAGCCAGCGGTTTCTAATTCAAAGCCGCCGATTTCCACTAAATCCTGATAGAAGTGCAGCACCTCATGGGGCTGTACCACGTTATAGCGTTGGGAGACGACCGACAGGGGTTCGAGCGTGTCGGATCGGTAAAGCACCTTGCTGTCTTTATAGGGGCGAATATGCAAGGCATCGGTAGCAACGTTAAACATCACATTGCTCTGCTCGATGGTCCAGTCCATTCCGGCAGCTTTAAGCCAGATCTCCAAGGATTGTCGTGGGGGTAAGATATTTCCGAGGCCGTGCCAGGGTGTTTGGCCAGTGTAGGCCATGGTATCGATGAGATGAGCCATATATCAATCTCCAATGAAAAAGGGGCTGGCAAAGCAGCTCCAGAGGTAGGTTCATAGAGAGAATATATATCTGAAATTTATTTGATTGAAGGTAATCGGAATGCAAGGTGACAGCACAGCACCATAAAATCAGACGGTGCTATATGAAAATGCCGGACGGCCGCCAGTAATGTTTTGGGGTTCATTTGCAGCTGATATTTTTGATATTCCAGATATTTTTGATATTCGTATCTGAAAGTATCTGGAGGGGCATGCTTGATGGGGTGCAGGGACTTTGACATCAGAGGGAGGAGAAGCGACCAGCGTACCAAGATCAACGCTGTTAGGTCGTGGTGGCACGAAAGTGCATTAACCTACGCTTTGGCAACTTGCTCCACTCCTGAAAACAATACTCTACAATATAAATATATACAATCTATTCTCGCAGGTATATTTGGCATTGATGTGCATCAAGATGTGCTCATTCATTAGGCTAAGGGTGATGATACCTGAACAGTGATTGCACAACTTTAGTTTTTTTACCCAACTCAATGATGTTTTCAACATCATCTCCAGGGGCAGATAAAAACATCATGATAGCTGAATGGTCCAAAAGGCAAACGCCGAGAGAAGAACCTGTAATACAATGAATTAGATTTTTAGATAAATCATCTGATAAGACGAATCCTGCTTCAATTAATTCTTCTACAAATGATGTATGTTCTACATCTGTGTTGATTTTATCTAGTCCAGTCAATATTTTCCCTGAGATTTCATTAAGTTTATCAAGTAGGCCGTGGTTAATAAATTCGGAGAAGTGATTAAGATTTAAACCATTATTTATAGATGTTTGTCTTGAATGTGCAACTTTTTCCTGAACGTGCGAAGTTGTGTGTCGTGCAATGGTATAATTATAAGCGTAGATAGCTTGTGCTATGATCGTATTATACGTATTTCCGCCAGATATAATAGAGTGTTTTATATATTCATCTTTAGAAAGCCATGAGTCATTGCTGTTTCCTATAACGTGCTGAGATGCACGTGTAGGGACAAAAACGATGCCTTGATGGTTTATAATGTCATTAACCTGTTGCATTAAAGAACCATTCTTAATCGCCTTCCACTTTAAATTGTACATTAATCCAATTTTTAGCACAGCTAGCGCATGTTTAATAAACCCGAATGTAGATAGATTTTCTCTATCTACACTATCGATTATGTCTAAAGCCATTGTTGGATTTTTATTTTTAATGCAGTTAAGAGCTTCTATTAGTATAGTGTATTGAGTGAAATATTTTTGGTATTGATTGGTCTTTTGTTTCGTTAGCGTGTTGATTTTGGTGACATTGTTTTTGTTAAATTCAGCCACTCTCTGATTGTAGTCCTTCGCTTTAACCGCTTGATAGGCAAGGATGTTTGAGCTGTAAGTTAAGTGGTTAGCAATAGGTGGCAGAGATACCATATTTGATAGATAAATTAATTGTTCTTCAAGTTGATATAATTGCTTGTCGTTGTCAAATCGATACACTGCTGGGGTTTCAAAAAATGAAATAATTATTTCAACGATCTCATCTAAGTACAGAGTTTTACGTTCATTCAAATTAAGATGCAATGATGTATAAGCAGCAGGTATACCTATTATTGCCCCTCCAATGTGTGCTTTTTCATTTTTAAGGTCAAGTAAAGTGTAGATGTATTGTGCAAGCAGGTTAAGTGTTTTGTTGTCTAGGGTAAGCTTCCTATAGGTGCTATAAAAATGGCCAAACATACCTGTTTTGTTATCTATATCTTGGAGGATGATTATAGCGGTGTAAGCAGCGGCTATAGGTCTAATGCTAAAAACAGAATTATCAACCTTTGCAGCAGAAAATTTGTGGTTGCAAATTTTAATGATTTGATTCAATTTTGTACAGGTTTGATTTTTTGATCCTGTTAAATAATAAAGGTATTTTAATAAGTCATTAATTAACGACTTATAGCCTTTTAAATTATACTTAATAAGTATGTCTTTATGTATGTCAAAGTAGTTTTGAATATAATTATGCATGTATTGTTTTGCAGCTTCCCTTCCAAATCGCCTCTGTCCGTTATCTTGTATCATTACATTTTCTAATCTTAGAATCTTGTCAAGATGATAATATATAGACATTTCACTTGCTTGTTGCTTAAAAATAGAAATGTCTACGCACATCAACGGAATTAATGCATTTTTAATATAAAGCTTAATTGTATCCTCGGCTGATTCTTTAAGAATATATTCCCTTCGAGCTAATGCAATATACACACTTTCTAATACATCAACATGGTTTGAAATCATGTCGGGCGATAAATTACAGCCAATATGTAAGAGTTCACATATCTCTTCTAGTCTTGGCAGGAGATCATCTTTGTCAGTTTTATTCTGAAAGTGTTCACGGTGCGCATCGAAAGGGCGTTTACTGGTTTGCTCTGTTTTCCGAGCCTCATGCCAAAGGCCAAGGGTGTCTTCTACAGAGTAGATAAATTCAGCAAAAGGATGTGTCTTCATGATTTGTCTGTTGGGTTCGTTGCAGAGTGGTTGTATGTGCATTTTTTGAACACTCAAGATGTGTTTTGTACGAACACAGTTGGATATGGGCGATTAACAATTGATTGGCGCAATTGAGAGTTGGCATGGGTGAGTACGAATCGCTCAATTTGTGCTCGCTTTATGGTTTTTTTGCTCAAAAAATGCTCACAAACTTGCCCTGGAATTGGGGCCGTAGTTTGTCTCCTTTTAACCTACACCATGGTCTCGTCATAATGCGAGCTCATCCAATCAGACGTTAGAAGGACATCACATAATGCAAGAAGCAATAGACCGCATCATTAGGATGCCTGAGCTTACAAAGATGATTAGCCTCGCTAGATCAACAATTTATGACAAGCTAAACGCCAAGTCTGCTCGGCATGACCCCAGCTTTCCCAGGGCGATAAAACTTGGCAAGTCAGCGATCGGCTGGCGTCAGAGCGAGGTCAATCAATGGATCGCAACCAGGTCACAAAGTAGTCAAACAATGGAGGTCAAAAATGAATCAACACAGAGCCATTGAAACTGTCATTGAGCGGTTAGATCAGTCCCTTTGGGATCCACTGGATGTCGTCGCCTATAGAACAAAGGCCCCGAGATTTATGATCTTGACTCAAATGTTGTCTGTTATAGCTATCGCATCGCAGCAGTTGGTAGATATTAGCCCCAAAAGTGAGATGAAAATACCGGCATCACTTTACACTCTAATTCTAGCTGCTTCTGGCGAGAGAAAAAGCACGGTCGATAAGCTACTGATGAAACCAGTTCGTGAATTTGAAAAATGCTTAGCTGAGCAGGTAGATGCTGCACAGCAGAAATATCAGATCGAACTGGAATTGTGGAATATAAAGAAAAAAGTGTTAAGGAAGGAATTAGATGAGATGCATAAAAAAGGTGATGAGCAGCCCATTATAATAGAGGCATGGCACACTCACCATTCAAATATGCCTATAGCTCCGGTAGTTAAGAGGATTTTAGCTGAGGATATAACAGTCGCAAAACTGAAGTCGATGTTAGCTGAGAAGAATACGTCATTAGCTCTGGTGTCCGATGAAGCTGGGACACTACTGTCGAGTGACTTGATGAAAGATAATGCATTGTTTAACTCACTATGGTCAGGTCAAACTATACGTGTTGACAGAGCCAATGCCCCTGAAGTTCATATTGAAGGTGCTCGTTTGACTTTGAGCATGCAAATCCAGCCTGATATATATAGAACATTCAGAGATAGTAATGGTGATGCGATGAGAAGCTCTGGATTAGACGCTCGAATTCTACTGTGTGAGCCTGAGTCAGAGATTGGCTATCGTCAAGAAGATAGGGATGATAGCGCATCACTAGATGATAAAATTAAATTAGGTAGATTTAGCTCAAGGATTGATGCATTACTGCAAGAAGGGCTCGAGATGAGAGCACAAGGCAAGGAGCGTCATTGCCTGAATTTAACAGAAAGTGCTAAGAAAATTTGGAATGACAAGTTTAATGACATTGAATACGCAATGAGGCGTGGGGAATATTTGGAGCACTATAAAGATTTTGGTTCAAAGTTTATGGAGCAGGCGTCAAGAATTGCGGCGGCACTTCATGTGTTTAAAAACATAAACTACAGAACCACGCTTGTGACTCATGAAACTATGCAGACTGCTATTGAACTAGCTGAAATATACTTACATCAAGCATTGATAATATTTAGATCGCCCGAGGCTAGGGAGTTCGTGGACGAGACACATGTTAATAAGCTACTGGAGTGGATTATTCATAACTGGAATAATGAGCTGTTTTTGAAAGGTGACATTAGACGAAGTGGCCCACATTGTGTTCGTAATTCGAATAAGCTAGAAGATGCAATAGAAGTTCTTATTGCTCGAGGAGATATCATTTGCTTTAAAAAGAAACAGTCAATCTATATTTCTTTATCTTGGAAGAAATACCCTAGGCTTGTTAGGCGCTCTTTAGTCCGCACCCGTGATAGAATTTATGTTAGCGAGCTAGTCGAATATCAAGGAAGACGCCATTCAGGAATACCATCAGTTGAACTTTTTGAGAGACCGTTGATTGACATGAGAAATAAGCTCCGACACTAATGGTTGCACCATACCCATACATTAAGGTTCAGTATTAACTGATTGCAGTACTCCGCTTAAGTAACTTAAGAGTGTTGTTATATAGGGCGGTATCATAACTGCATCTGAATTAGGAACCCTATGTTTATATTTTAGTATATATGTCCATTTGATTGAGGAGTGTATGGGTTTATTTAAATAAGCCATGATGCGGTATATGTATTATATATAGCAATACATATAGTAATACATACACTCTTATATACATCCATAGCCATGCACACTACTAACGTTCAGCAGCATACGCTATGCAATCTAACGATGAGAGGAGCATGAAGACTACATGCCTCTAAGCATGTACCACTATGGATAGCATCCAGAGCATGGTGTATTTACTTAAGCAAAAAGCACATCTATTTATTTAATTCAATAACTATACCTCCGTGTCTATTCACCAAGGTAGGGACTCCTATGTTGAATCACTTAAAAAATTCAGTATTGAAGATGAAAGCACTTACTAGATTATACACAGATAGTTACGGCCCTATGAATAGTTATTATTTAAGGCGTAGCTTAGATGTTGTGTCAGGTACCTTGGCTAGGTATCCTCGTGTTTATGCTCTGCGTGTGGATCTGCGTTTTGCTAGTGAGTCGCCTGAAGATGATACGGATACGCTGACTTGTTTACAGCGTTCAGATTCATCAGTGATCACTCGCTTTATGGAGTCACTTAAAAGCCAATTACGTGCAGACCATTATCGTCAGAAACGGCGTGGGTCTCCGTCATTACCAACCGTTATCTGGTGTCGGGAGCAGGAGTCATCGGCATCACCTCATTACCACCTGATGCTGCTGTTTAACAAAGACATGTATGCCTTCCTGGGAGATTATCGGGATTATGATGCTAACAACATGGGAACTCGGATCCAGAAGGCGTGGTGCAGCGCGTTGGGCCTCCCATACCCTGATAATGCAACGCTGGTTAACTTCCCTGTAAATCCACAATACAGGTTTGACCGTAATTCAGCGCGAAACTTAGATGAAAATTTCAGTGCATTTTTATTTCGTATGGCTTATCTGAGTAAACAAAGAACGAAGGTTGCTGATGGACAACGCAACTTCGGTTGCAGTCAAGTACGATAAGACGCTTGAGCATGTCAGTGCTCATTAGTATGCTATAGAACAATCCCTGCGTATTTAATTTAAGGATATCTATGAGTGAATTTCTGAAAGTGCTGTTGAACATCCGTAGTCTACGTGCAGCAATGCGTGAGTTGTCTCTGGAACAACTCCAAGAAGCCCACGAGAAGATTGAAGCGATTTATCTGGAGCGTCTGGAGCACGCAGAGAAAGAGCAAGCAGCCAATGCAGAACGTCAGCAAAAGCTGGCTGAGTTCCAAGCGATGTTGGCTCAGGCTGGTATTGACCCGACTGAGTTGGTAGGCTGTGCCCCAGCAGCAGCGACTGCGGCTAAAGCGAAACGAGCACCTCGGCCCCCGAAATACCGTTATGTTGAAAATGGCGTAGAGAAAACCTGGACCGGTCAGGGCCGTACACCCAAGTTCTTGGCTGAGCAACTCGAGCAAGGTCGTCAGCTGGATGACTTCCTCATCTAAATAGACAAGGCCATGCCCTCACGGTGTGGCCTTTCTTTTTACGTGCTTCGTGGCTAATTAGTGCCAGCTCTCGTTGTGACGAACCAGGAATACTAGGTAATGATCTGTCGCATGACAGAGGCCAGCTCTAATGACATTATTCAAAACATCCTTTAGCATGCGCATGATGCCACTGCCCCACGTACTGACACCGAGTTATCCCAAGCGGCAAAGCAGGGGGATGGACGAGCCCAGTATGAGCTGGCCAAACGCCTGGCGAGCAAGCCCGATTACCCCAACGCCATGCACTGGATGCAGCAGGCCGTCGAGCAGTCTGGCCCCTTGGCCGCCGATAAAAAGATCCGCGCCAGCGCTGCTTGGCAAGTGGGTGACTGGTATCAGGCCGGACTAGGTGAGCCCAAAAATCCAGTGCAGGCTACTCAGTGGTGGCAGCGTTCAGCTCGTCTTGGTAACACCAACGCCAGCTATCGGCTGGGCCTGATGTGCCAGGAGCAGCATCAAGGCAAACTGGTGAGCGAATGCCTCGATTGGTTCGAGCAGGCAGCTAAGCAGGATCATGCTGAAGCACAGTTGATCCTAGCCCGCTGGTACAGCACCCAACCGGGTGCAGATACGGACGCCATCAAGTGGCTTGAGCAAGCCGCAGAACTGGGTAACCGTGATGCCCAGTACCTGTTGGTTCAGCGATATGTGCAAGGTAAAGGGGTCGTCAAACGACCAGACCTCGCCCAGCGCTGGAACGACAAGGCTGCGGCTCAGCAGCAACGGGATGCGTTGTTACTGCAAGCCAAGCAGGCCTCACCCACCCATGCTTTCGCTACCTATCAGCGCGCTGCCAATGCGGGTTCTGCCGAGGCAGAGCTCTGGCTTGGCATGGCGTATCTGGCCGGGGAGCAGGTATCAGCCGACCCCGCTTTGGGACGTTACTGGCTGGAGCAGGCTGCTGGGCACGGCTCCCATGAAGCCGAGTACCAACTGAGTTTGCAGCAGGTGGACCGCGAGCAGCAGATCCACTGGTTAACTCGGGCTGCTGACGGTGGTGTACCAAAGGCATTGTTCGAGCTGGCGGAGCTACAGCATAAGCAAGGTGAACTGGCGCAGGCCAGAGCCAGTTATGCCAAGGCCGCCCAACAAGGACACATTCTCGCCCAGTACACCTAC
>NZ_JAPDBM010000105.1:0-7910 GCF_027705265.1 Aeromonas sp. QDB11
CATCGCCAGCGCGTTGTCGGCAAAGCGCTTCTTGCCATCCTCAAGGCCAAGAATAAAGTTGGCGGCCCCGGCGAGCAGCTTGTGGCCACCGGTGAGGTAGTCGCTGTAATCAAAGCCATGCAGCAGGGCGCGCAGGATATCGAGTTTCTCCTCCAACACCGCGTAGGCCTCATGGGCATCGACGGTCGGCTTGCCCCGTCCTTTGCTGGCGGTGTACTCCTTGATGGCGCTCTTGAGCTCGTTGGCGATCCCGATGTAATCGACCACCAGCCCGCCTTGCTTGTCCTTGAACACCCGGTTCACCCGTGCAATCGCCTGCATCAGGTTGTGGCCCTTCATCGGCTTGTCCACATAGAGGGTATGCACGCAGGGCGCATCGAAGCCGGTCAGCCACATATCACGCACGATGACCAGCTTGAGCGGGTCACTCGGGTCTTTGAACCGCTTCTCCAGCCGTTTCTTCACTTGGGTGGCATGGATGTGGGGCCGCAGCAATGCCTTGTCAGAAGCGCTACCGGTCATCACGATCTTGATGGCCCCCTTGTCGGGGTCCGGGTCATGCCAGTCGGGGCGCAGGGCCACGATGGCATCATACAAGTGCACGCAAATCTCGCGGCTCATGGCGACCACCATGGCCTTGCCATGCTGCGCCTGATTGCGCTCTTCGAAGTGGGCCACCAGATCGGCGGCAACCCGCTCAATTCTTGGCTTGCTGCCAACCACCTTCTCCAAGGCTGCCCACCGTGACTTAAGCTTGGCCTGCTCGCTCTCTTCCTCATCCTCGGCCAACTCATCCACTTCGTCGTCGATGTGGGGAAGCTCTTCGTTATTAAGTGACAACTTGGCCAAGCGTGACTCGTAGTAGATGGCAACCGTGGCACCATCGTCCTTGGCCTGCTGCATGTCGTAGACGTGGATGTAGTCGCCAAAGACGGCGCGAGTGTCGCGGTCTTCCGCTGATACGGGCGTACCGGTAAAGGCCACGAACGTCGCGTTGGGCAGCGCGTCGCGCAAGTGCTGTGCATACCCGACCTGATAGCGCGCAGCCCCTTCTGCAACCTTGCCTGGCGCTTTGAGCGAGGCGCTGAAACCGTACTGGGTGCGGTGCGCCTCATCGGCAATCACCACGATGTTGGCGCGCTCGCTCAGCACCGGGAAGGTGTCTTCATCCGCGCCGGGCATAAACTTCTGGATGGTGGCAAACACAATGCCGCCGGAGGGGCGGTTGGCCAGCTTGCTGCGCAGATCGCCGCGGGTCTCCACCTGCACCGGCTGCTCGCGGATCAAATCTTGCGAGAGTGAGAAGACCCCGAACAGCTGGCCATCAAGGTCATTACGGTCGGTAATCACCACGATGGTCGGGTTCTCCATCGCCGCCTCGCGCATCACCCGCGCCGCAAAGCAGGTCATGGTGATGCTCTTGCCGCTGCCCTGGGTATGCCACACCACCCCGCCCTTATGGCTACCACCGGGGCGCGACGCCGCCACCACCTGGGTGATCGCCGCGCGCACCGCATGGAACTGATGGTAACCGGCGATCTTCTTGACCAACCGGCCATCGTCTTCAAACAGCACGAAGAAGCGCAGGTAATCGAGCAACATGGCCGGGGTCAGAATGCCGCGCACCATGGTCTCCAGCTCGCCAAACTCACCGTAGGGGTCGAGGTTGACCCCATCCACAGTGCGCCACTGCATAAAGCGTTCGGCATCCGCAGACAGCGATCCCATCCGCGCCTCGCTACCATCGGAGGCAATCATGATCTCGTTGTACTGGAACAGGTCGGGGATCTGCTCCTTGTAGGTCTGCAGTTGGTCGAATGCCTTCCAGATGTCGGCATGCACGTCGGCCGGGTTCTTGAGCTCCAGCACCACCAGCGGCAGCCCGTTGATGAAGAGGATGATGTCGGGGCGGCGGGTGTGTTTGGGCCCCTTGATAGAGAACTGGTTGATGGCGAGCCACTCGTTGGCGGTGGGCTGCTCGAAGTCAACGAGGCGGACAAAGTCCCCCACCGTTTCGCCATCGCGCTGGTACTGGACTGGCACTCCATTCACCAGCAAGCGGTGAAATGCCCGGTTGGCCGACAGCAGCGCCGGGGTATCGAGGTTGACCACTTGGGTCAGCGCATCTTCACGCGCCACCAGCGGCACGGAGGGGTTGAGCCGGGCAATCGCCTCCCGCAAGCGCTCGCGCAGCAGCACTTGCTGGAACTGCTCACGCCACGGGTTATCAGAATCGGGGGCCACATCATAGCCACACACCACGCGATAGCCCACCTCGGCCAACCACCCCAGCACCTCTTGTTCCAACTGATCTTCGGTCATGCACCATCACTCATCAACAAGGAGAAACGCCCGTCAGGCGGGCTCGGTGGGCCTCAGTGGCAAACGCAGTTCGCACGCAGAATCCGCCCTCGGCTGGCAAGGCAATATCAGCCGGTGGGACGAACTGGCAGCCAAGTCAAACGGCAAGACCCACAACGTCAGGCGGGCATCATAACAAAAAGGTTCGAGTGGAACTTTGAGCTGGCTCCATGATGGATAAATCAATACCAGATGACCATAATCTTGCTCGGTCAGGTACTTGTGGCCATAAGCGAACAGCTGGTATAGGTCACCCTGGCTGATGCCGTACTTGCCGTCACGGTCGCTGCTATCGAGCCGCTTCCACTTCACATCCATCACCCAACGCTTGTTGCCGTGCTGCAACAAGAGGTCCGGCTGTAACCGGAACATCTGCTTGCCTTGCTGGGTGCAAAGGTACTGACTGGCCACCTGGGCTTTGAGGTTGGCATCGGGCAACAGCTGTTCACGCAGGCACGACTCTACATAGCGCTCGAACAGCTTCTCCATGGGGAACAGCAGGCTGATGCCACGCCACTCACCATTCAGGGCACTCGGCATGGCACGATAGAGGATGAGCTCACACCACGGCCGAACCCCTTGATAGTGAGCCATCAAGCGGTCATGTCGCCACAGTCTGAAGTCCCCTTCCACATCGCGGCTGGCAGGCACATCCACCAGCAAGTGGCGCAGCTCCTGTGCCAACCGCCAGTTGTCCGGGTGCTGAGTCGCATTGGCGACGGTCTCCAGCGCCCGCTTGAGCAGCCGGTTCTCAGCCCGGTCGGGCAAGAAGAGGTCGTAACGTAACGCAAAGTGGTGGCCCCGGCCCGGTGGCTGGCGCATCTGCCGGGCGACATCCAGCTGACCACGCAAGAACGGCTCGGTCGCCTCAAGGCGCTGATAGTCACTGCGCACGCCGCGTTTGACCAGCTGATCGAGCTCGGCCAAAAAGCGCGCGATAACCCACTCGTTGAGCGGCATATCAAAGCGTTCCAGCGACGCCTCCGCCGTTTCACGGGGGGGCAGATCCAGGGCTCGCTCCAGCATCCGGCGGATCAACTCGCGGCCATGCTCGGGTGGGTCACCCTCACTGGCGGTCTTGGGCAGGATCTCGATCACCTGCCCGGTGGGGGTCTCTATCACCCCCACGTAGTTGTCCAGTTGCAAGGTCCGGCTATCTTCCACCTGTATCAGGGCAGGAGCATGGGTGACCTTATAACGCTGACTCAACTGACAGAGCCAATCAAAATCCACTTGATCGATATCAGGATGTGCCTGAACTGGCACGCAGTTATCTCTCACAACCAGTCGGTCGTACTCACGAACCGTGATGGGAGCCTTCACTGCGCCCCCTTGTCACCCTCGATGGTCAAGGCATAGGCCTCAATACGCGTAAACGCCTTCTCATTGATGCACCAACGTTGGCGCTGCCCCCCAACCGCTATATCACCAAGCAGGGTCTTGATATCGAGTTTGGGAGGTGTGAGGAACATCGCCTCAGCGCGGCTCTTGCGATGATCATTGAGCACCCAGGCGATACGCTGCCAGTCCTCAAAGAAGTACTCCTGCAATAGCGGCAGGATCTGATGCTGGAAGATGTATCCCAACTGCGCCAAGGTTGGCTTTGCAGTCGCTTTGAGCGGCATAAAGTAGGCATGACCGAGGCAATGGTCGCGGTCCAACAGCACCTCAATGCGCTGGTTCAGCGTGTGCAGCAAGCGGCCTACGTCTACCTTGTGCTCCTCATCCTCGATGACCACGCCATTAAGCAGCTCGGCCCTGGGCGGCATCTCTTCAAACACAAAGCGGCGACGCAGCGCGATATCGAGTCCGGCCAAGGAGCGGTCAGCGGTGTTCATGGTGCCGATAAGGTAGAGGTTGTCCGGTACGCTAAAGGGGCGCTTGGAGTAAGGCAGCGTGGTGGTCAGCGCCTCGCTTGCCCCAGCTCGCTTGCTTGGCTCTATCAGGGTGATCAACTCACCGAAGATGCGCGAAACATTGCCCCGGTTGATCTCGTCGATGATCAATACGCGTTTGTTTGATGGCGTGGCACCAGGTTCACTCTGCGACCCAGCTTGTGATGCAGTGGCATTGACCAGAGCAAGCAGCTTCTCCGGGATCAAGGTCGGAGCCTTCAATTCATAGAGCGTCATCTGACTAAAGCGACCGTTGATCAGTTCACTACATGGGAGCGAGGGACTGAACTGGCATAGCCACTTGACCGGACGAACCTGAGCATAACCATCATCATAATCGGGATGAAGTTCCCGTCGGTAATCCCCTTTAATCTCACCAATAGCCCGGAACTTGAAATTACCATCAGTCACAACAACTAGGTCGCCAACCTTCATCCGGTTCACCAGCGTCATCACGCTGGTAACGGTGTAGTCATATGCGTTATCTATCTTGCCAGTTGATTGCTCCAGCAGAGCCTGCACCTCTTCACGGCTCTTACATTGGCTGTAATCATGCGCGCCTCCATACCCCAGACGGATCACCCCCTCTTCAATACAGTCATCAAAGATATGAGCATCATCCCCCTTGGTATTTCCAAGTGACATCTTCCAGACCCGGCGTCCCTCCAGCGTCATCGCCTCATGGCTGTCGCTGCGCGTGACTTTGGCTGCCACCGCGTCACACATGCGCTTGAAGACACCATCAACCACGTCATAAGTCAGTTGACCGCTGTCTCCATCACTCTCAGCCCGGATCCCCTCCACAAAGTCCTCATAACTGAAGCTCTGGTGGAAGGTCACAAAGTCGATACGTCCCTCCTTGACCAGCTCATCAAAGCGCGCCTTAAGCGCCTTGCGGGCCTCTGGGCTTTCATCCTTGTCGTATTGGGACCAGCACTCAGGGTCCAGAATGGCCAGCGCCTTGTTAATGGTGTGATAGGTCTTACCTGTGCCGGGCGGGCCATAGAGGATCTGATTCAGGGGAACTAGGTCATTCATGATGTTCGTCTCTGACTTCTGTGGAACTGAAGGCGCACCGACAGGCCGATTACTGTGTCCGTTTACATTGATATTCTCATTTTTTATCAAGGGCACCACGGTACTATCAAACCAAGCTGAAACACTTTCACTGGTGTCAGCCTGATACCGGAGCTCTCCATGCTTTGGCTCAGGCGTAATGGCAGCATAGCGTTCCCCTTTTAGCAGAACGGTACACCACAATTTTTTTCCTTGGTCTCGAGCGATTCTCAATACTTGCGAAATGGCTTTAGAGGCACCTTTTGGCTTGATTCCCAGAACCCAGCTTGGCCCTCCTCTATTAATCCATTGATCCGCTTTAGGGAAACGCTGAGTCGCCTCGTCAATCACCCATTGAGCCCACTCTCGCTCACGCGCACCAAGGGAGTCCCAAAATGCCTGATATTCGGATGTACCATCCACGTTTTTAACATCCTGCAACTGGCTGACGACATAATCACGAAATTGACGCAGCGCATTACGTGCAGCCCCATTCCCGTAATTGCCCTCCTCAGCCAACTCCCCCCCTAAGTCATAACTGGCAAGCAGTGACTCTAGTTGAACAATATCGGTGATAGACCACAGGTCCAGCCCACAGTGCCTAGCAAGGTGGTTAATACCTGAGCAGTACGAGTCCACGGTATTAGCCGTCATCGGCCGGGCTAACAGGTAGTTCCGATAGCCTTCCTGAGTTACTGACATAGTCCGGCCTCGCTCAGTTGTTCCTCGGCATCCGGCAAGCGCAGTTGACCGGAGATCAGGCGGGGTAGCAGTGTATCGCGCAAGTTGGCGAGGGTTTGGGCTTGCTGGTGATTCGCTGCCACCTTGGCAAAAAGTGGGGCCGCAACCGCATGGAAAGCGTTGAGAACATCATAACTCGGTAGGACGCACGGCAAATTGCTTACTACCTCCGGACGAACAGCCGGATAAGCACCACCATCAGCAACATGTGCAAGGTATTCAATGCTGCTATTCGCAGTAGCTGCAAGATAGACATACTCGGTCGCAGCCTTCTGCTTGGGCCGCAGTACCGCAAAACCAGTGCTTCCAGTCAAATTAGGCCGAGGATTGCTGATGAACGCATAAGAGCGGTTACCCGGCCGGACAGTGCCCACGATCGTGTCACCATCACGCAATACTCGTCTCGCCCGACTAGGTGCATCCTCAAACAGAAACTCAGTGATCTCGGCAATCTCGTTCTCTTTGGCATTGGCCAAATCAACATAAGCCACAGAGTCAGGTCGATTCTTAACGGTCCAAGATTCAGGATTGAGTAAAGCAAGATCGTTAAGTGAACCCGTGCTCCACCCCTTCGGCACCTGACCAAGGTCTGACTCTTCGAAGCTGTCGGGGAACAGGGCGGCGACCTCGGGGGTCAGACCTGCTGGTTGCTCGCCACGAGCACGGGCATGGACCGGGTCGAAGTCAACAAACCACGACTTGAACAGCGCCTGCGCCATCGCCTCCAGCGTGGTGTTGGTCTCTCGCAACAAAGTGATACGTTCGTTAAGCGCAGCAACGATTTCCCCAACTTTGGCTCTCACGTACGCAGGGGGGAGCCTGAACTCGAAATCGAGTATTTGCTTTGCGCTGATATGCGGAACTGCAGTTCCTGTCGTCACATTCTGAATGTACGATTCAAATTCAGGAGTCGACAATAATGCGAACAAGAAGCTGCAATCTTCTCTTGAGGCAGGCCGGATCCGAGCAACCCGTTGTACTAGGTAACTGGGCGTATCTGTAGCTTGCACTTGAGCAACTTTCAGGCCAGCCGGAATCCACGGGCGATCCATCGCCAGAACAACATCTCCAGGCTCAAGCGCATACCGTTCAAGGCCAACAGCATTTTCACGAGACCATCGCTTTACCCCATCCCACCGAACTCTACCTGGCGCAATGTTATCTCCACGAAGCAAACGAACATCGTCTTGGCCATCAGAATAACCAGTACTCTTGAATGCAAAACCTGCGAGCAAGTCAACAAAGTCACGTAGTGGTATCAGCGGCCATTCAGAACACATATCCCAACCCCCCCAGCTTCTGTTTGATCAACTGGTCCAACTCGGCTCCCTTGCTCATCTGGCCACCCAGTTGCTTGGTCAAGCGCGCCATCTTGTCGGCAAAGGCCTCATCGTCCTCCTCAACCTCTTCGGCCCCTACATAGCGGCCAGGGGTCAACACATGGCCATGCTCGGCAATCTCGGCCAAGGTTACGCTGCGGCAGAAGCCCGCTACATCCTCGTAAGGCTGATCGCACTCCCCGTCACCTTTCCATGCGTGGAAGGTATCGGCTATACGGGTAATCGCGCTCTCATCGAGTTCGCACTGCACCCGGCTGATCATGGTGCCCAGCTTGCGAGCATCGATAAACAGCACTTCCCCCTGGCGGCGGGTCTTGTTCTTAGCGAGGAACCATAGGCAGGCCGGGATCTGGGTGTTGAAGAACAGCTGCCCCGGCAGGGCCACCATGCACTCCACCACGTCCGCCTCCACCATGGCACGGCGAATATCACCCTCGCTGTTCTGGCTGGAACTCATTGAGCCATTGGCCAGCACGATACCGGCACGACCAGTTGGCTTGAGGTGGTAGAGCATATG
>NZ_JAPDBM010000106.1:0-7807 GCF_027705265.1 Aeromonas sp. QDB11
AAGCAGAGAAAGTCGATACAGAACAGGACCTTGGAAGGCGTTTTAAATGGACTCGCCGCTTAAGGTCCTGTACATGATTTCGCCTTACCCGTCTTTTATATACCCGGAGCTGGATAAGCAACGAACGTCCTGGCCTGCTTTTCGATCTGGCGACAGGGTGGCTTATGCAACATCGTATTATTCTCCCCGGAGCCACTACGCTGACCCGGTTGATTTCAGAGGTAAGGGAAAAGGCGACGTTGCGCCTGTGGAACAAACTGGCACTGATACCGTCAGCCGAACAACGTTCACAGCTGGAGATGCTGCTGGGGCCAACTGATTGCAGCCGCCTGTCTTTACTGGAATCACTGAAAAAAGGCCCTGTGACCATCAGTGGTCCGGCGTTTAATGAAGCAATTGAACGCTGGAAAACTCTGAACGATTTTGGCTTGCATGCTGACAACCTGAGTACACTCCCGGCTGTGCGCCTGAAAAATCTCGCACGTTATGCTGGTATGACTTCGGTGTTCAATATTGCCAGGATGTCACCGCAGAAAAGGATGGCGGTTCTGGTTGCCTTTGTCCTTGCATGGGAAACGCTGGCGTTGGATGATGCACTGGACGTTCTGGACGCCATGCTGGCCGTTATCATCCGTGACGCCAGAAAGATTGGGCAGAAAAAACGGCTCCGCTCGCTGAAGGATCTGGATAAATCTGCATTGGCGCTCGCCAGCGCATGTTCGTACCTGCTGAAAGAAGAAACACCGGACGAATCGATTCGTGCTGAGGTGTTCAGCTACATCCCCAGGCAAAAGCTGGCTGAAATCATCACGCTTGTCCGTGAAATTTCCCGGCCCTCAGACGATAATTTTCATGAAGAAATGGTGGAGCAGTACGGGCGCGTTCGTCGTTTCCTGCCCCATCTGCTGAATACCGTTAAATTTTCATCCGCACCTGCCGGGGTTACCACTCTGAATGCCTGTGACTACCTCAGCCGGGAGTTCAGCTCACGGCGGCAGTTTTTTGACGACGCACCAACGGAAATTATCAGTCGGTCATGGAAACGGCTGGTGATTAACAAGGAAAAACATATCACCCGCAGGGGATACACGCTCTGCTTTCTCAGTAAACTGCAGGATAGTCTGAGGCGGAGGGATGTCTACGTTACCGGCAGTAACCGGTGGGGAGATCCCCGAGCAAGATTACTACAGGGTGCTGACTGGCAGGCAAACCGGATTAAGGTTTATCGTTCTCTGGGACACCCGACAGACCCGCAGGAAGCAATAAAATCTCTGGGTCATCAGCTTGATAGTCGTTACAGACAGGTTGCTGCACGTCTTGGCGAAAATGAGGCTGTCGAACTCGATGTTTCTGGCCCGAAGCCCCGGTTGACAATTTCTCCCCTCGCCAGTCTTGATGAGCCGGACAGTCTGAAACGACTGAGCAAAATGATCAGTGATCTGCTCCCTCCGGTGGATTTAACAGAGTTGCTGCTCGAAATTAACGCCCATACCGGATTTGCTGATGAGTTTTTCCATGCTAGTGAAGCCAGTGCCAGAGTTGATGATCTGCCCGTCAGCATCAGCGCCGTGCTGATGGCTGAAGCCTGCAATATCGGTCTGGAACCACTGATCAGATCAAATGTTCCTGCACTGACCCGACACCGGCTGAACTGGACAAAAGCGAACTATCTGCGGGCTGAAACTATCACCAGCGCTAATGCCAGACTGGTTGATTTTCAGGCAACGCTGCCACTGGCACAGATATGGGGTGGCGGAGAAGTGGCATCTGCAGATGGAATGCGCTTTGTTACGCCAGTCAGAACAATCAATGCCGGACCGAACCGCAAATACTTTGGTAATAACAGAGGGATCACCTGGTACAACTTTGTGTCCGATCAGTATTCCGGCTTTCATGGCATCGTTATACCGGGGACGCTGAGGGACTCTATCTTTGTGCTGGAAGGCCTTCTGGAACAGGAGACCGGGCTGAATCCAACCGAAATTATGACCGATACAGCAGGTACCAGCGAACTTGTCTTTGGCCTTTTCTGGCTGCTGGGATACCAGTTTTCTCCACGCCTGGCTGATGCCGGTGCTTCGGTTTTCTGGCGAATGGGCCATGATGCCAACTATGGCGTGCTGAATGATATTGCCAGAGGGCAATCAGATCCCCGAAAAATAGTCCTTCAGTGGGACGAAATGATCCGGACCGCTGGCTCCCTGAAACTGGGCAAAGTACAGGCTTCAGTGCTGGTCCGTTCATTGCTGAAAAGTGAACGTCCTTCCGGACTGACTCAGGCAATCATTGAAGTGGGGCGCATCAACAAAACGCTGTATCTGCTTAATTATATTGATGATGAAGATTACCGCCGGCGCATTCTGACCCAGCTTAATCGGGGAGAAAGCCGCCATGCCGTTGCCAGAGCCATCTGTCACGGTCAAAAAGGTGAGATAAGAAAACGATATACCGACGGTCAGGAAGATCAACTGGGCGCACTGGGGCTGGTCACTAACGCCGTCGTGTTATGGAACACTATGTATATGCAGGCAGCCCTGGATCATCTCCGGGCGCAAGGTGAAACACTGAATGATGAAGATATCGCACGCCTCTCCCCGCTTTGCCACGGACATATCAATATGCTCGGCCATTATTCCTTCACGCTGGCAGAACTGGTGACCAAAGGACATCTGAGACCATTAAAAGAGGCGTCAGAGGTAGAAAACGTTGCTTAACGTGAGTTTTCGTTCCACTGAGCGTCAGACCCCGATTAAGGTGGATATCCACTTCATCTTCATAAAATACCGGATGCTCTGCGCTGCATTCATCCAGCGCTTTGTGGATTACCGCCATCTTTTCATCTTTATGTGGGTCACGGATACGCAGAGTTGGCGCGGCCCTGCGCCATACAAGCCCCGCAGATGGCAACCAGCGGCGAACGGTTCCTGCATGTAACTGGCAACCGGTTATCTCATTGATTTTTAATGCCAGTAATTCGGTGCTCCAGCGTGAACGTTGATAACCAAAATCGCCGGGAGAATGCTTTATCAGCTCACGTAACAGGGTGCAGATATGTTCAAAAGGCCAGCGTCGGGAGCGCCCTGCGGGTAAGGATTTCAGGCCTTCAATACCTGAGTGCGTAAACCAGTTAATCCAGCGACCAACGGATGAACGAGCACAACAGAGAGTTCTGGCAACATCGCTGACCCGTTCACCCCGATGAAGCATCAGCATGGCCGTGAGTCTGCGGGCATGATTTTTATCGCGCGTTTTATGAATAGCTTTCTGCATCAGGCGTCGTTCGCCACGGGGTATTGGTGCTATGATCGGCATCGCTCAGTCCGGTTGGTGGTTTTGGTTGGTTTGGCGATTGATCAGATCGCACAATCCGGGCTGAGTTCCCTTTCAGTGATCTACTATTCCGCGCATCTATTTAGATTATTGGAGACTATCATGAAGTTTGAGAAGTCACAGGCAGCAGTTGACCGCCTGACCCCCGAGCAACGCCGGATTACCCAGGATTCGGGGACCGAAAGGCCCTTCACGGGCGAGTACAACGACAACAAGGAGCCTGGCATCTACGTCGACATAGTGTCGGGAGAGCCACTGTTCGCTTCGACGGACAAGTTCGATTCGGGTACTGGCTGGCCCAGCTTCACCAAGCCGATCGTTTCGGCAAACGTGAACGAGGTGCGGGACAGCGCACACGGCATGGTCCGGACGGAGGTCAGGTCAGTACACGCAGACAGTCATCTCGGCCATGTGTTCCCCGATGGTCCTTCCGACCGCGGCGGTCTGCGGTACTGCATCAACTCAGCGTCCCTTCGCTTCATCCCGCGCGACGAGATGGAGTCCGAGGGATACGGTGAATATCTCGATCAAGTAGAGGAGGCTTAACATGCATCAGCGCGCTGTTCTCGCAGGAGGATGTTTCTGGGGCATGCAGGATCTGATCCGCAAGCGGCCCGGCATCATCTCGACCCGTGTGGGTTACACGGGCGGCGATATTCCGAACGCCACGTATCGTAATCACGGCACGCATGCCGAGGGGATCGAGATTGTCTTCGACCCGACAGTGACGAGCTACCGGAACATCCTGGAATTCTTCTTCCAGATCCACGATCCGACGACGCTGAACCGCCAGGGCAATGATCGTGGGCTCTCCTACCGGTCGGGCATCTATTATGTCGACGAGGAGCAGAAGCGCGTCGCCGAGGATACGATCGCCGATGTGGATGCCTCGGGGCTGTGGGATGGCAAAGTGGTGACCGAGGTCCAGCCGGTCGGCGAGTTCTGGGAGGCCGAGCCCGATCACCAGGATTATCTGGAGAAGCACCCGGGCGGCTACACCTGCCACTTCGTCCGTCCCGGCTGGGTGCTTCCGAAGCGCCAAAAGGTTGACGACGTACAGCCAGCGGCCGGGACCGCGGCGGAATAGGCTTCGCTGCCGTTAGTGCCGCGCCGATCCGGTTCGCAACCTCCGACGACCGCGTCAATCGACGCGGTCGTCGAACCCGGCCTTGAAGCAGATCATTCCATTCAGCCGCCGTCGCAGTGCCAGGATCCAGATATGACAGACCTCTCCTCCTTTCCCATCACGCAGCGCTGGCCAGCATCTTATCCGGATCGCTTGCAACTATACGCGGCCCCCACGCCCAACGGCGTCAAGGTCTCGATGATGCTGGAGGAGACTGGCCTGCCGTATGAGCCCCACTTCGTCGACATCTCGAACAACGAGTCGAAGGATCCAGCGTTCGTGTCGTTGAATCCCAACGGCCGCATACCCGCGATCATCGATCCGGCTGGCCCTGACGGCCAGCCCATTGGCATATGGGAAACCGGTGCGATCCTCATCTATCTGGCCGACAAGACGGGGCAGCTCATCTCAACAACACCCGCCCAGCGGTACGAGACTCTGGCCTGGGTGTTCTTTCAGGTGTCGGGCGTTGGGCCGACCTTCGGACAGCTAGGCTTTTTCCTGCGATTTGCCGGCAAGGACTATGAGGACAAGCGACCTCGGCAGCGCTTTGTTGATGAATCCAGGCGTCTTCTCGGGGTCCTGGATCACCGGCTGGAGGGCCGCGAATGGATTGTCGATGATTACTCGATCGCGGACATTGCGACGTTTGGCTGGGTGAATGCGCTGGTCGAATTCTACGCAGCGGGCGACATCCTCGGCCTAAGCAGCTATTCGAACGTGCAGGCATGGCTCGAACGCGGGCTGGCGCGACCGGCTGTACAGCGTGGCCTGCGAATTCCTGCGAGGCCTGCATGACCATTATCGCCGCATATTATTACAACGAAGGTAAGCGAGTCCGTGAAATCAGGCTCGATGAGCACGTCGAACTAAACGAGAATCGCTCGGGCTTCTGCTGGATCGCGCTTAGCGAGCCCACCGCAGACGAACTCAGCGCGATCCAGACGACGTATAACCTCCATCCTTTGGCGATCGACAACGCCATGCACCCGCTGTGCCCGCCCAAGCTCGAGGTCTACAACGATGAGTTGTACGTCGTCGCCCAGACCGCCGAGCTGGTCGGCGACCGGATCAGCTACGGCAAGATGGCGATCTTCACCGGTCACAATCACCTTATCACCGTGCGGCACGGCAATGCCGGAGCGCTGGGCAAACTTCGGGAGCAACTCGAGGCATCGCCGACGCAGTTCGGCAAGGGTGTCGACTATGTGCTGCACGCGATCTTGCACCGAGTGGTCGACCAGTATCTGCCCATCTTCGAAATGATCGAGGACGACGTCCTGGCGATGGAGCGACGGTCGCTGCACGATTTCCTCGGGCCAGAAGAGGTGGCGCGAATCTTCGAACTAAGGTCCGAACTCACGCGGTTCAAGCGCACGCTCGGGGCTATGGCCGAGCTGGTGCGAAAGCTCGTTCGCGGCCACTTTCCCTGCCTCAGCGCCGAAATGACACCATATTTCCACGACGTCGCGGACCATGTCCACCGCGTGCAGTCCATGGTCGACGGCCTCCTGCTTGTCCTGTCCACGGTCTTCGAGGCCAGCAGCCTTCTGGAAGCGCAAAGGATCGGTGTGGTCACTCGCCAGCTCGCGGCCTGGGCGGCGATCTTGGCGGTCCCGACGGCGATCGCCGGAATATATGGCATGAACTTCAAGCACATGCCGGAACTGGACACGCCATATGGCTACTTCGTCGTGCTCGGAGTGATAGCGGTGTTCTGCCTTCTCCTGTTCATGCGCTTCAAGAAGGCCAAGTGGCTATGAGTAACGCACTTCGCGAGCTTCTCCGTCCGCCGAGTCACAGCGCGCTTTGTGCGCGAGCGTGTCCAATCCAGTTCAAGATGAAGGTGCTTCCATGACCTCCCAGGTGACCGACGTTCTAGAAGCAGTCCAGTCATTCATCGCCAAAGGCTATGACCGCGAATACCGCGTCAAGGACGGCAATCTCGTCGATCTCGAACTAGGGTCAACCCTCGATGCATGCAGCATTCGCGTCGATGCGGCGTTGCGCCTCGAGAGCGGGGACGACGGCGAAGATGCCTCCAACATCTACGCGATCACCGATCCGGCGACAGAGCATAAAGGCCTGTTGATCGACGCCTTCGACGTGTTCCACGAAATCTGCCCCCGCGACTTGTCCGAGCGCCTTGTGGCGCATCGGGAAACAGCACCGGCAGGTGACCAGGACGCGCCGAGCAAGCACGGACTACGGAAAGTCTACAAGAGCGAGTTTCACAGCGATCCCGAGCGTTACGTTCTGCGCGAGGGCTTTCCAGACTTCCCGCCATGCCCTTTCGGCCAATCCTTCAGCATCCTCGGCTTCGATACCGCCGAGCAGGAATATGTCTGGCTCGTCACGAGCATCATTCGAGATCCTCGGCTGATCAGGGTTCCATACCAGGGCGAAGACGTCATCAGCGACGAATAGCGGTGTCGCTTAGCCGGAAAGGCTGGCCTTCCTGGCCCACACATCTGCAGGCTGAACTTTAAGAACATCGAAAATTAGGAGGTGATTATGGACTGGAACAAGGACCACATACGAGAAACTATGCTCTTGCTGGAGACAGCAGCGTTGCACAGCGCTCGCGAAAACTACCTGGACCGAGATTCACCAGAATCGAGCGATGCTGACCCTGCCAGGCTACTTCCGCCCGACGAAGCTGTGGGATTTGTTGGTGATCTACAAGGGAGAGCTGATTGCTGCCATCGAGCTGAAAAGCCAGGTAGGTCCCTCGTTCGGTAACAACTTTAACAATCGAACAGAGGAATCTATCGGGACGGCCCATGATCTTTGGACGGCCTTTCGTGAAGAGGCGTTCGGCAAGCAGCCACGCCCTTTCGTCGGCTGGCTGATGATGGTCGAAGACGCGCCGGAGTCCCGCAGGCCGGTGCGTGACTCATCGCCGCACTTCCCGGTCTTCGAGGAGTTCAAGGGGGCGTCGTATCTCACGCGGTATGACTTGCTGTGTCAGCGATTGGTGCAGGAGCAGCTCTACACGACCGCTGCTGTCATTGCGGCAGAGCGCAGTGCGGTGAATACCGGCGACTTCACGGAGCAGTCGTCGATGACCAGCCTCAAGACATTCGTGTCTGCTTTGGCTGGGCACATCGCCGCAGAGGCGGCACGACTGGGCTGATTGGCCGCTTTCGATCATTCTGGCTTGGAGACCGGACGATGATGACAACCACAACTGAAGCGCTTTCAGAGGTTTTACGCGGGTATGGACGCGCCGATGAAACTGCATTGGCATCACTGCTGGAGGTCAGCGACTGGGAGCGCATCGCCCGGCAGGAGCTTGAGCGCCGGGCTACCAGCATCGTGCAGGCGCTGGATGATGCGACCCTTGAGGCC
>NZ_JAPDBM010000107.1:0-7608 GCF_027705265.1 Aeromonas sp. QDB11
GGGGCATGCAGTCGTGGCAAGCCCTCCGATGCCATATCGGCTCTTGAAGCTGGCTGAGGGTCATGGGTAATCAGGTAACTCAATGAGGGCCATGGGGTCCACAGTATCTTCCATGACTGTCCGGGAAGCAGCCCCTCTGCGATAACCGGGATTCGGCTCACGACACAACCTGTATAACGTAGAGTTGGCAGGGAGGGCACGTGTTGTTTGTAAGAAGTGGGAGTCATTTCAGGGGAGGGAGGCGTACTTTGCTATCGGTTGTCAGATGAAGCAGCGGAGCAGGAGGCGGGGATTATTAATCCCGAGCTCGGTGAGCAACCTTGCCAGAGATTGACCAGAGACGCATAACAAAAAGGCCTCGCATTGAAAGCGAAGCCTTGTGGGGTGTGCTATCCAGAGCTGTGGTATGGAAACTGTCATGGGGATTTTCAATCCCCTGCTCTACCGACTGAGCTATCTGGGCAACGGCGCGCATTAAACCCTTTCCAGCGCAGAGTGTCAACCATGATGGCACGATAAAAAGTGCGTTCGCTCAACAACCGAACGAAGCGACCATTTATTATCCATTCCAGTCCCGTTTCATGCACTTGCTGGCCTCTGAACACCCTGCAGGCTGCGCCAATATGATGGAAATTCGAGGTTCAGTGGGTCCGCCGCATTGAGCCGAATCCACTCTGCGAGTATGCTTTGCCGCAATGATACCGCCTGGAGGCAACATGAGTCTGAATATGCAAGAGTGGCGTGATGAGACCACCGAGATCGTCAACGAACTGCTGGCCGATGGCAGCAATCCCGATGCGGATTACGACATCGAGCACCACTTCGCCTGCCAGGATTTCGACCGTCTGGAAAAAGCAGCGGTTGACCTGTTCAAGGCCGGTTTTGAAGTGACCGATGCCGAAGAGATGGAGCTGGATGACGGCGCCACCATCTTCTGCTTCGATGCCACCATCGAGTGCAAGCTGAATGTCGAAGCGATCGTAGCCGATATCGCCAAGATGCTGCCCATCCTGGAAAAATACGGGGTGGATTACGATGGTTGGGGCACCTACTTCCAGGATTGATCCTGCCTCCATCGTCAGAAACAACAAGGCCACCTTGCGGTGGCCTTGTTGTTTCTGACGATCTTTCACGCCAGATAGCTGGCAGCAAACTCCGCCGGCGGCAGGGGGCGACTGAACAGATAGCCCTGTAGCCGATCACACCCCGCCTCGGTCAGCCACAGCTGCTGCTCGGGCGTTTCCACCCCTTCGGCAGTGATCCGGATCCCGAGCTCATGGCCCAACCCGATGACCGAACGCACGATAGCGGTAGTCGCGCTATTGCTGGCCAGCCCCTGAGTGAAGCTGCGATCCAGCTTGAGGGTCGCCACCTGCAAACGCGGCAGATAGGCCAGCGAGCAGTAACCGGTACCAAAGTCGTCGATGGCCAACTGAAAACCGGCGGCGATCAGGTTGTCGAGGTTGGTCTCAATCTCGTCGGCATTTTCCATCAGTACCCCTTCGGTGATCTCCAGCTCCAGCTGACTGGCCTTGAGACCATGGCGAGCGATGCAGGCAGAGACCCGTTCACAGAGCGCCGGATCACGGAACTGCAGCGGCGAGAGGTTAATGGATAGAACCATATCCGGCTGCGCAGTTTGCCACTGCGCCAGCTGGGCACAGCCCTGCTCCAGCATCAGCTGGCCCAGTTGACCGATGATCCCCATCTCTTCCGCCAACGGAATGAATTCGTCGGGGGAGATCATCCCAAGGTCGGGATGGGGCCAGCGACAGAGCAGCTCGGCGCCGTGCAGTCGGTGGGTGCGGGTACAGATAATGGGCTGATAGACGGCAACCAGCTGGGCGGACTTGATGGCGAGTGGCAACTGGGCGGCGATCAGCTGACGCCGCTTGAGCCGGGCATGCAGATCGGGATCAAACAGGGTGCAGTACTGCTGCTGCCGTTTGCCCTGCGCCAGCGCAGCCTCGGCATGGCTGAGCAACCGCTCGGCATCGCTTGCCCGCCCCTGGGCCAGCCCGAGAAACACCGGGATCTGGATGCGATGATCTTCCACCTGATAGTGCTCCATCAACTGCTGCTGCAGATGCTGGCTCCACCCCTGCAATGGCTCGTTGAAGTTGGGCAACAACAGGCTGAAGTCATCGGCAGCGACCCGACAGAGCAGGGAACGCGGCGGTACCAGCTGCTGCAACCGCTTGGCCACCTGGCTCAGCAGGCGATCGGCAATCCGGATGCCGAAGCGATCGTTGATTTCACGAAAATGGTGCAGATCGACCAGCACCAGCGTGGCACTGCGTCCCCCAAGATGGCGGCTGGTCTGCAAGAATCGGGAGAGTTTGAGCAGTCCGGTCAGACTGTCGTAGTGCTGCTCCTGCTGCAACTGCGCCTGAGTGGTGCGCAGGCCGGTGATGTCACGCCCCAGCGTCAGGATCCCGAGGGAGTGGCCGTCACCATCGGGGACATCGACCCGGGTGATCTCCATGTGTCGCCCCTGCCCGCTGGCATCCAGCAGACAGCACTCGCCATGACCCATCCCCTGCGGCGCCGCCAGCCGGAACGGCAGCTGCTGACCCAGCACCTCATCCGCCCCCTGGCCGATAAAGTCGAGAAACGCCTGATTGCACTCCAGCAACACCCCGTTGTGATCATCGAAACGGATCAGGTCAGGAATGGCATCGAGCAGAAAACGCTGCAACAACTGCTGCTGTTTGACCGTTTGTTCCAGGCTCTTGCGCTGGGCAATCTCATTAACCACCCCGAATACTGCGCACGCTTCCCCCTGCGGGGTGTAAAGAGGCACCTTGTGCACCTCCATCCAGCAGGTATCACCACCCCGGTTGCAATGGAGCTGCTGATACAGCATCGGCACGCCTCCGGCAAGCAGCTGCTCATCCTCACTGCGAAAGAGATCGCCCCAGGGCATCTCTGCATCTGTCTTGCCGACTACCTCGGCAGGCGACTCCAGCTTGGCTTCACGGGCGAACTCACGATTGGCGAACAGGTAACGCCCATGACTATCTCGACAGAAGATACTCATTGGCAATTGGTCGATGATCTGCTGCAGCAGATCAGGGGTGAGCATGTTGGTCACAGGGGTGCTTATGGAGGAATTTCGAGCAAATCTATGATAGCAAACCAATTTTGTAAAGCACCCCGATCACCTCCCCATAACATCGAACGCTGGATGGTTGCTGACAGAGATTGTCGCTCCGGCGATAATAGGCGCCGGTTGGCCAATGGCCTGGTGATATGGACGAGAGAAACAAGATGAAAAAGATTATGGGGAGCGCATTGGCGCTGCTGCTGGTTGGTTGTGCTGGTGACAATAACGGCGGTGAGGAGTATCGCTACAACCCGCCAATTGCCAAGGCAACCAACAATACTCAGGAAATGGCGATCCCGGTGGATCTGGTGTGGGCTCGCGCCGAGAAGTGGTTCACCGATCACGGCCTCACCATCGAAAACAGCCAGCGTGGCTCCGGCCTGATGACCGCCAACGTCAACCAGTCAGCCGACGGGCTGGAGTGGCTGGACTGCGGCACCATGGGTTCCAAAGTTGCACTGGGCAACCCGAACCTGCAGATCAACCTGATCATCACCCAGAGCGGCAACAGCAGCGTGGCGACCGTCAACGTCAAGGGCAACACCGAGTTGTTCTTCGTTGAATCCTCGGGCGAGCGCGTACCGGCCCCCTCCATCAAGCCGGTCTGCGTCTCCCGCGGCTCCCTGGAGCAAAGCCTGTTCGCCACCCTCGGCAACTGATTTCGCTTCCCTGCAAAGATAAAAAAAGCGGCAGATTGCTCTGCCGCTTTTTATTGCCCCGAAGCGGGCTTACTTGTCGATATCGAGCAAGTGGTTTTGCAACATATAGTCGATAACCTGACTGGCCTGGCTCTTATCCGTATATGCATTGCCTGTCAGCGAGGCAAAAGAGTGACCTTCCAACACAATTGTTTGCATCAAATTCTGTTGAGGAGTGTCATCTCTCACTTCCAGACGAACCTTACCGCTATCTTCAAAGATTGAGAGCAGCTCTTTAAGGGATGCCACACTCTTGCTGCTATGTGCATCGAGCAAATCGCTCAAGTCAATGACATCCTTCTGATCCCCATCGACAGCATTATTGGCCGTCTTGTTAAAATCAGTAATGACATCAACGGCAGGATTGCTGACACTGGCGTCGCCCTGATTCCATACGAAGATATCCGCTCCATCGCCACCGGTCAGAATGTCGTTACCCAAACCACCATACAGTTTGTCACTGCCAGTGCCGCCATAAAGGATATCGTTGCCATCTTCACCATAGAGCTCATCGTTGCCACCTTGGCCAAACAGGATATCGTCACCAAGACCACCGTGCAGCTTGTCGTTGCCCCCTCGGGTATCGCCCGCCACATCAAATGACTTGGCATTCCCCTTGATGTACTCGTAAAGCTCAAGGGAGCTGGGTGCATAACCATTTTTCAAGGTCAGGAACTGGGTCAGACCATCCAGCCCCTTGCCATTGACCCAGTCTGCCGGCTTGGTCGGGTTGCCAGCCGTGCCCCACGGCAGGTGATCGGTATTGATGGCATCCCCGAACAGGATATCGTTACCCGCACCACCGTGCAGAACATCGGCCCCCACTTCAGCAGGTGTATTGGTGGTCGAACTGCCAACCAGCACAGCCTTAAGCTGATCTGCCGTGGTGATGATGTCGGGTTGGCCAACCGGTGGACGCCCGCCCATCACCTTGTTCAGATCGTCGATCAGCAGCGTGGCAGAATCCCCGCTATCATCCTCATTTACGGTGAATACGTAGCGGTAATCCCCCGCCGCCAACGCACCGCTGTTGACTGTTCCGGCCGAGGTCACCGCGGCACCGACCTTCACCCAGGCAGAGCCATTCCAGCGTTGCAGTTGCACCGAGAAAGTGTCTCCGCGGCCGAAATCATTACCCGTACTCAGATCGAAGCGCAGGCCGGTCCCCGCAGCCACTGTCAGCTTTTCGCTTCTAAACACTGACACACCATTATCACCCTTATCCGTCAGCGTCAGACGGCCGCCGGAGATATCAACCGAGCCCGAGCTATCGCCGGTCTTGCTCCAGCTACTCGCGCTCCACGGCCCTGTATTGCCGGAAAAATCATTCAGCAACTGAGCGTTCTCATATTTACTGCCAGAACCGACCACCTTGGTATTGTCGAAATACGCCAGGTTCCCCTGCGTCACGCCATTACCGATGCCGATCGCCTTGACCTCGCTCTGGCCGGACAGATTCGCAAAAGCATCGATGGCCTTCTGCATATCGATATCGTTGGTTGTGCCACCACTGCCCGAAGTATCCCCGTTATAAACCGTCGGGTTACCGTCAGTCAGGAAGTAGGTCAAGTTCTCGAACGTTTTCCCGCTGCCACTGCCCGGCTGGCTGTTGAACCACGCGGCAGCCTTGATAAAGGCATCCTCGTAGTTGGTCGCCCCGTCGGCCTTCAGCGAGCTGATCTGTTTGATCAAATCCTGCACATTACTCTGCGTCAGCTTGTTAAGCGTCAGCAGTGAATTCACCGAGGAACTAAAGCCAATGAGCGTCACGTTAACGACACCATCATGGCCTGCCAGCTGATTGGCCAACGCTTTCAGGGCGTTAATCGTCAAGGTCATTCTGTCCTGACCTGCAGGCGGGTCTTCCCTTCCATCCAGGCCAAATTTCATACTGCCTGATGTATCTACAATCAGGGCGATATTGTAGTTTTTGCCCGGATCAACCGAGGTCTTGATACCACCTATATCTCCCAGCAATACATCATCACCACGGCCCCCTTCAACAGGCTTGTCTGACGTACCATTGTCCCCATTCGGGTTTGTGGTGGGCTTGACCATAAAGCCGGTGTCCGCTTCGGTATATTTCACTTCACCGGCTATCGGCTGACTGTCCATATCATACTCTTGCGAGCCAGCCACCACTGTGACCTTGATATTCTGGCTACCGACAGGCAACTCCACCTGCAGCGACAGTTTCCCGTCTTGATCCAGCATGCTGGCCGGTACCTTCCAACTGCCGTTGGCCTGCTGGATGCCGCCTTGCACCACGGCCCCAGTCGGCAGGCCGGTAATGGTCAGATCGGTGAAGCGCTCGCTGCCATCGGTATCTTTCAGGTCGACATCAACCTTCAAGGTCGCCAGATCCGCCACCTTAGTCAGCTTGCCATCCTTGAACTCATACTTGCCATCTTGCAGGTAAAGAGTCTCAACACTGTAAAAATCATGATTGGCTCCATTGGAGCCTTTATAAACCAGTTGATAATCAAATGGATTTGGCGAACCGCCCATCACCAGCTGGAAATCCTTCATTGAGCCAGGGACATAGGCCACATCTTTCCCGTCCCCACCGAAATAGGTCGTGGACGCCTTCAGGCTTTGCGCAATCAGTGTGTCGTTGCCTGCTCCACCATCCAGAGTGACTGAGGACGCATTTTTACCCCCGATCAGAATGTCATTCCCATCACCACCAATCAGATGGTCATTGACACTCGCACCACCGATCAATGTATCGTCGCCAGCCTCACCCTTTGCCTGGAAATAGGTGCCACTGCCGTATTTGATGGTGTCATGGCCATCACCGCCTAGACCCCAGTTGCCATTGGTAACCAGATAATCATCTCCGCCAGTCGGCGATGGAGACGGCGTCTTGCCATTCAGGTCGGACAGAATCTGCTCTACCTTAGCCGCCCCCGGCACAAACCCGCCACTCACCAACTCAACCTTCAGCGTCACGCCATCAACCACCGGCTTGATATCGACCACAAAGGTCGCATTACCGCTGTTGTTTACCCCGTCGCTCACCTGATAACCGAACGACGCATAATCCCCCAGCTTGTTACCGTCCGCACCGCTGTTTGCACCAATGCCCACCGACCCGCTCGCCTCATGCGGATCAGGCTTGAACTGCAGCTTGCCAGCAGCGATTTCTGCCTGAGTAAATACCTGATTTTCAACCACAGCCTGCCAGTTACCGTTGGCATCCTTGTACTGCAGCACCCCATCAGCCGGCAGTGAGGTGATCTTGATCGACAGCTGATCGGCAGGTGTATCTTCATCACTGGCGTTGAACTGGCTCCACTTCAAAGTAAGCGGCATATCTTCTTCCCCTTGGGAATACCCCCCAGAGGTAATCGGAGCATTGTCATTATCGACGATGGTGCCGGTGGCGTCTTTGCCGCCGACGGCCAGTTTCAGGGTCTCGTCGGCTTCATCCACGGTGTCGTCGATGGTCGGTACGGTCACGGTAAAGCTGCTGACTCCGGCCGGCACGATCACGCTCTTGCCGTCGGCACTCAGGGTCACGCCGTTGCTGAAGGTGACGTTGCTGCGGTCGAAGTCGCCTTCGGCGGCGGTCACACCGGCCAGGCTGAAGCTGTGGCTGGTCGCCTGCTCGCTCGCCGCGCTCAGGGTCACCTTGAAGGTCAGGTCTTGACCCTCTTCGGCTTTCGCGCCCTCGTTGTTCACCGCCACCTCTTTGATGGTCGGCAGCGCGTCGTTGTCGACGATGGTGCCGGTGGCGTCTTTGCCGCCGACGGCCAGTTTCAGGGTCTCGTCGGCTTCATCCACGGTGTCGTCGATGGTCGG
>NZ_JAPDBM010000108.1:0-7378 GCF_027705265.1 Aeromonas sp. QDB11
TTAGCCAGCGTACCCGTATTACTTTTCGTCCGCTTCGCGGCCTCCAGTAATCCGGGGCTGGTGAGGGGCGCAGCCCCTTCAATCCCCCACACAAAACAACCGGAGGCACCGTGTCCAGAGTCCCGAAAACGACCACCATCAGCCTACGGATCGACAAGCCCACTGCCGCCGAATGGCGGGAGCGAGCAGCCGCCTCTGGGCTCAGCGTGTCGGACTGGATCAGGGGGGCGGTGGATGCTGGCCAGCAGACGAACTTGCCGACGCCACAGCGCCGCCCCGTCCGTGTCCGTGATACCAGCAACGATGCCGATCCGGCGCTGATGCGCCAGCTGGCCGCGTTGGGATCGAACCTCAACCAGATAGCCCGTAGCCTGAATGAGTGCCGGCTAGTCGGTGCACCGGTCCGACTGGTGGAGGTGCTGGCCCTGCTGCGCAGCATCGAGGCGGAGGCGGCCCACCTGCTGCCCCAGTTGCCTCCGCCCCCCAAGCCGACCACCAAGGAGAGCAGCAGCGATGCACGTTAAATTCCTAGCCCACGGTACGGGCAGCGGCGCCCGCGCCTCGGCCTACCTGCTTGGGGCGCACGACCACACCGGAGCGGAGCGGGCCGGGGTGACGGTACTACGGGGGGATCCAGCGCTGTTCGCGGCGGTGGCCGACTCACTGCCGTTCCAGCAGCGGTACTCCAGCGCGGTGATTTCGTGGGCCGCCGAGGAGGCACCGACCGCTGCCGAGATCGACGAGGTGCTGGCCGATTTCGAGGCGCTGGCATTTGCCGGACTGGAGCCGGAGGACTACCACATGACCGTCGTCCAGCACGACGAACTGGATGGCGGGGCGCATGTGCACATCCTGATCCCCCGTGTTCACCTGGGCAGCGGAAAATCGTTCAACCCGGCCCCACCAGGTCAACGCGACGACTTCTATGCGGTCAGGGATAAACACAATCATGCCAAGGGCTGGGCGCGGCCAGACGACCCGCTCCGGGCGCGGCTGCTGCGGCCGGATTTCGAGGCATACAAGGGCGACCACCCGGCCATCAAAAAACAGATCACCGACCACCTAATCGGGGCCACCGCGCAGGGGGTGATCACAAACGCCGCCGAGCTGCGGGCCTACCTGCAAGAATCGCTCGGGTGCGAAATCACGCGAACGGGCATGGATTACATCAGCATCAAGCCGGAGGGCTACCCCAAAGCCGTCCGGTTAAGGGGAGAGCTATATGGAGCATCTTGGACCGCAAAAGGCGCAATTGAGCGAGAGGCTCAAGTTGCAGCACGAGCAGGCATTGGGCGAGGTGGAGAAGTTAGCGAAAGCGGTGCTCGACGCGCTCAAGATCGACTTACAAAAGCGTGTGAACGGCGAGCTGAATACAACCGTGGGCGCTATCCGGGACGGGATCGAGGGATTGCCCCAACAGATCACCGAATCGGCCGATCCGCTGAAAGAGGTATTGGAACAGGCCCGGAGCGAGGCCAACACCCTCAAGCTGATCTCCAGCGTCTGGCTCAAAGCCTTGCTGGTCGGGGTATGCACCTCCGTGGGGATCGGGCTGGGGAGCTGGGGGGTATTGAGCTGGATGGGCAGCGAGGTTCAGCGGTTGAACAGCGAGATCAGCAGCGCGAAAGCCACGCTGGCGCAGCTTCCGGCCGGAGTGAGATTCGTCCGGGAGGATGGCAAGAGTTACATCCTCGCTCCGACATTGGGAAAAACGTACGAAACGCAAAGTGGCGAGATGGCGGTGGAGATCAAGTAAATGACCGAATTAGAACGCCTACTGATCGAGAGGCTGGAGCAGATGGAGCAGCGGCACCAGGACGAGACGAAAGCCTTGCTGGCGCAGCTCGACGCGCAACAGCGCGCTTTGGAGAGCTTACAGGTGCAGTTGCAGAGCACCTTGGAAGGGTACGAGAAGCATTGCGCCAGCTTACACACCGCCTTCGTGGCCTTGGAGAAGAGTACCAGGAACGAGCTAGCCAGCATGGGCCGGAGTTTGGACCAGACCAACCGGGCTACCGGAGCAGCACTTGGGTCATTGAACAGCAGTGTGAGCACAGTCAAAAGCTCGCTGGAGAGCTTGAACAAGGCGCAGAGCTGATCGCCGACAGGGCTAAAGCGCTGAGTGAAGAGCAGAGCCAGAGTAGCGGGTTGAGTACGTGATATTTTGTCACTGTGACGATAAATATAGGGAGCGGGGCAATGGAATTCGATAAGCACGATCTTGAGATTGATGGTGATCGGGTATGGCTATTGGACGCAGACGGTCAGCGGCTGTGCGACCTGAACGACATGCGGTTGCTCGATTTTGAATGGCGGATCAGCGTGGAAGGCGGCTTGCTCAACTTCGATTTGGAGGCCAGCGAGTGGCGGCTGCGGCTCCTCGATGCGGGCCTTCAGTTGGATTGAAGGGAGGTGGTGCCGATGTGGTTGAGCGATAGATTTCCGGGGTTGATGTTGTGGCACACAGTGGCGGTGCTGGCCGCCGTATTTGCAGCGAAAGCCCTGCTGTACTGGGCGGCTGACTGGCTGGCGCTGGGGCCAATCTACGGCGCCTTGGCGGGGCCTTCCTGGAACGTGGCGGCATGGATTGCGGCGCTGGCCCTACTGCTGCGGTGGATGAAGGTTTAGCCCGCTCTGCCGCGCTGCGCTTGGCGGCCCCTGCCCCGAGCGCGACAGACTGCGCTAATCGTTCTCGTTGCAGGGGCTTGCGATTGGAGTATGATATACGCGTATATTATTGGCGTGAGGGGTGGACTATGTTGGCGATACGGTTGCCGTCAGAGATTGAACAAAGGTTGAGCCATTTGGCCGAGGTGACGGGCAGAACTAAGACGTTCTATGCCCGTGAGGCCATCTTGGCGCACCTGGAAGACCTTGAAGATTACTACTTGGCTGAACGGGTCATGGAGAGAGTTCGTAAGGGCGAAGAGCGCTTGTTCTCACTGGATGAAGTGGAGCGCGAACTTGGCTTGGAAAGTTGAACTGGCCGATAACGCTAGAAAGCAGTTGGCGAGGCTGGATAGGGGTCGCCTCAGAATTCGGACAATAAAGCACGCTAACGGCTGGCGTGTCAGGTTGAGGCCATAGACGCCGCGCCGAAGGCGTCAGGAAATTCCGGAAAAGGCCCTACTCTGACGCTCTTTCGCCGCTTCGTCTGACGCCCGGTTGGGCTATAGCCTAGCCGGACAGCCTTCATGGCTTGTTTTTGATTTAAGTACTAAATTGCCCCAGACCATACGGCGAGAAGCCTTGAGGGGGAGCCTGACTCAAGATTTCAAATGAACCAGCCGATACAATGAAGGCACATTGATATGCCTAATAATGAGGTGAAGTAGTGAGTGATTGGCTAACCCGTTTTTCAATTAAAACCCGTCTCATCAGTTTGCTCATTCTGCTAGCTGCTACGGCTGCCGGCCTGACAATGGCGGGGCTTAACGGCATGCGCAGCAGCAATGCCGATATTAACCATATGTACAACAACGTTCTGCTACCGCTCGATAAGCTTGGCGACCTCACCAATCACATGCACCATGCACGCACTCAGCTTTTGCTTGCTCTGCAACATCAGCCTGGTAGTGCGTTCGAAAAGGCACATGACCACCCCGCGAGCATGCATTTCGATGCTGTGGATAGAAGCGTAGGCAGCATGCGTGAGCGCCTTGCTGACTATCAGCGTATGCCAATGAGCAAAGAGCAGCAGCGCTTGGCCACTGAACTGCAAAACAAGCTGTCTGATTATCTGGATAATGGTGTTCAACCGACGCTCAATGCAATGCGCCAAGGTGACTATGCGGGAGGGAATGCAATCCTGCTGAATCGCTTGCAACCTGCATTTATGACGACCTATGCCAGCGTGCGTAATCTGGTTGAGTCGGAGCAGGAGAGCGCCAATGCAAGCTACCAGCGCGATAAAGAGAGCTTCGATCGTCTGGTTGTGATAATCGGTCTCACGCTAGTGGTTGCTCTGTTTCTGGCCACAGTCGTGGCTTTGGCTACTGTATCTGGCATCACAAAAGCTGTTCGCGAGCTTCAAGTCGGCGGTCAGCAGCTAGCTGATGGCAATTTGGGCTATCGAGTTACCTATCAGGGGCGTGATGAGCTGGGCGAAATCTCTAGCTCATTCAATGCAATGGCTTCGCGTTTTCACCACACCATTCAAGAGTTGGCGGGGGCTGTGGAGCAACTGGCAGCCGCAGCTGAGCAGACTGCTCAGATCAGCACTGAAACCAGTGACGGCATCCGCCGCCAGCAGTTGGAGACAGATCAGGTTGCTACTGCGATGAACGAAATGTCAGCTACTGTGCAGGATGTGGCTGGGAACGCGGCCAGTGCAGCAAGAGCAGCACAGGAAGCAGATCAGCAGTCGGAAAGTGGAAAGCTTGTTGTTCATCAAACAATCTCTTCTATCGACAGCCTAGCCAGTGAAGTTGAGCACGCGGCCACCGTTATCCATGAGCTTGAAGCAGACAGTGCTGGTATTAGCTCTGTGGTGGATGTCATTCGCAGCATCGCCGATCAAACCAATTTACTTGCCCTTAATGCGGCTATTGAAGCTGCAAGAGCTGGTGAGCAAGGGCGAGGCTTTGCTGTGGTGGCGGATGAGGTGCGCTCGCTTGCTTCGCGCACGCAACAGTCAACCAGCGAAATTCAGACCATGATTGAAAAACTGCAGGGCGGGGCAAATCGTGCTGTTGCGGTCATGCAAAGTAGTTGCACCAAAGCACAAGCTGGTAAACAACAGGTTGCCAGCGCAGGTCATATGCTGGATCAGATCAGTAACGCTGTTGCGATTATTAATGACATGAATGCCATGATTGCATCTGCCGCTGAGGAGCAAAGCTCTGTCGCGGAGGAGATCAATCGTAACGTTACTAGTGTCAGCCAGATTGCCGAGGAAACTAGCGAGGCTTCCCGTCAGAATGTTGCCACCAGTAAGCAACTATCTGCTCTGGCAACCCAACTTCAGCGTCTGGTGCATATGTTCCGTCTTTAGGCAAACTGACGCAGGATTGTAGTCTCGTACAGCGCCTCCTCCATCGCCGGGTCGCTGTAGCCGAACCAGTTCTGCATCAAATGCACGCACAACATCGCCATCAGCGGATAGGCTGGACTGCCGCCTTCACCCTTCGGGTAGTGCGGCTCGATCAAGGCGATCAAACCCTTCCACGGCACCACCTGATCCATCTCGATCAGGAACAACTCTTTGCGGGCCTGCTTGCGCTTGCCGGCATACTCGGCGTAGGCGAAGGTCATCTGCTTCATCGGAAAACTCGGCGGGTGGAATCCGGGTATTTTGCCAAAATCAGGAAGTCTTCTTCAGAGTTTCCTTAGCGTACGTTTTTCTCCGAATTCTGCGGGGTCCCCTGGATAAGACCCAAGCCCAGCGAATTACCAAATATCTGCGGCGGGTGATGATGCTGGAGGACCCAAGGGATGCAGGCAAGGCGTTAACCGGCAATCTGCGTACTTACTGGCGTTATCGAGTGGGGGATTATCGGGTTATCTGTGAGATCAGGGATGCTGAATTGGTGATCGTGGCAGTGGAAATCGGCCATCGCAGCGAGGTATACGGATAATTTGCCGATAGGGCATCGTTGCAGTAACGTACTGTCCAGAAAAGACAAACCCCGAATCTCTGTTAATGCAACTTGGCGGAAGCTTTCAGAGAGTTCGGGGCCGTTCACTAAGAACAGGGAAAGCATATCACATGACCGATCTCACACAAGACTGCACCGCCAATAAGCGCGGTGATCGATGGTAAAACCAGCGCTTCAAGCCGCCGAATTCGTCGAACGACTCCCCCGTCGCCCGTACTGCACAGACGATTTATCGTCTGGCTTGCTCATTCGTCCGCAGGCTACCGCCCTCGCCTATCGCCACATCCAGCACAACCCGCCGCCGCACGTCTCCTGCATTGTGTTTGATGTGGACAGAAAGCCTTATGAGCAGCGGCGAGAAGGGTATCAAGAGTGGCGAGAGCGCGGCTTGCCTGCGCCGCATTGGATCGCGATCAACCCCGAGAACGGCAATTACCACCTCGGCTATCTGCTGGCTGCGCCGGTGGCGCGTACCAATGCAGCCAGGCTAAAGCCGCTGCGCTATCTGGCGGCCATAGAACACGTTCTGGCGAAGAAGTTGGGTGCTGACATGGGGTACGTTGGGTTGATCACCAAAAACCCCGTACACAGCGATTGGTGGACGGTATGGCATAACCATGCGCCCTATTCCCTCGACTATCTCGCGGAGTTCTGCCCAGATGCTGATTTAGCGGCCTACAACCGCCGTAGCGGTAAAGAGGCGAGCGGGCTAGGCCGTAACGTCACTGTGTTCGATAACGTGCGGGAATGGGGCTACAGCGCTGTGCGGGAGTATTGGCGGCCCAATGGATACGACGCATGGGCGGATGCGGTGAGAGCTGCCTGTGAGAGCGCCAATGCGTTTGGACGCGAGCAGGGCGGCCCGTTGCCCCATAGTGAGATCAAGGCCACGGCCAAGAGCATCGCACGTTGGATATGGCGGCACCTTACCCCGACCTCGTTTGCGGATTACGTTGATCGGACACATACCCCCGAGATCCAAGCGCGGAGAGGGGCTAAGGGCGGCAAGGTATCCAAGGGCGGGGGCAGGCCCAGCAAAGCGGCAGAGCTGCTGCCGGAAGTATTGCGGCTCAAAGCAATGGGCTACAGCAACCGCGATATAGCCGAGGATCTGCAAATCTCGGCTGGCAGTGTGTCCAATTACCTCCGTTGTGATCTTGAGTGATCAAAAACAAGCCTATATCAGATAACAGCGCCCGGAGGGCGTTCCTTGAGACCTGGTAGTATTCCAGAGAGAGGGCTCGTTGTGAGGGGGGTAACTGCGATCCCGTAGGGCTGTCCATCAGGCCATGTGTTCGGCCTGTGGGCAGTAGCTGTTATCCCCGGAGCTGTTTGGTTTCTGCTTTTCGTAGTGCTCTCAAGATCTCCCCGGCCTGTTCCGAGGTAAGCACCACCGCAGAACCTCCGTCCCTGATCGCCTGCATCTGAGCATCCAACCCCTCCATCAGTGCCCTATTTATCGTCACAGTAACGTTATCTTCCTGCTGTTTGGCCCGGTAGGCGGCTTGTCGTTCTGCCCCGCTTTTGGCTGTTCCGGTCTTTGGTCTACCCCGTCCGCGCTTGATGCCAAACATGTCCCCAGTGCCCTGATCCGTGGCGTCCTTCATGGTGTCATTTCCTGTCACTGTAACGGTAATTGATTATGTGTCACGGTGACAATAAATTGCAAGTTGCCGCCCCTCTCTTTTTTTGCTGTACTGGTTATTAGCCAGCGTACCCGTATTACTTTTCGTCCGCTTCGCGGCCTCCAGTAATCCGGGGCTGGTGAGGGGCGCAGCCCC
>NZ_JAPDBM010000109.1:0-6631 GCF_027705265.1 Aeromonas sp. QDB11
AGATTGACTGTTTCTTTTTAAAGCAAATGATATCTCCTCGAGCAATAAGAACTTCTATTGCATCTTCTAGCTTATTCAAATTACGAACGCAATGTGGCCCACTTCGTCTAATGTCACCTTTCAGAAGCAGCTCATTATTCCAGTTATGAATAATCCACTCCAGTAACTTATTCACATGTGTCTCGTCCACGAACTCCCGAGCCTCGGGCGATCTAAAGATTATTAATGCTTGATGCAAATATATTTCAGCCAGTTCAATGGCAGTCTGCATAGTCTCATGAGTCACAAGTGCGTTTCTGTAGTCTCTATTTTTAAACACATGAAGTGCCGCCGCGATTCTCGAAGCCTGCTCCATAAACTTTGAACCAAAATCTTTATAGTGTTCCAAATATTCCCCGCCCCTCATTGCGTATTCAATGTCATTAAACTTGTCATTCCAAATTTTCTTAGCACTCTCTGTTAAATTCAGGCAATGACGTTCCTTGCCTTGTGCTCTCATCTCAAGCCCTTCTTGCAGTAATGCATCAATCCTTGAGCTAAATCTACCTAATTTAATTTTATCATCTAGTGATGCGCTATCATCCCTATCTTCTTGACGATAGCCAATCTCTGACTCAGGCTCACACAGTAGAATTCGAGCGTCTAATCCAGAGCTTCTCATCGCATCACCATTACTATCTCTGAATATTCTATATATATCAGGCTGGATTTGCATGCTCAAAGTCAAACGAGCACCTTCAATATGAACTTCAGGGGCATTGGCTCTGTCAACACGTATAGTTTGACCTGACCATAGTGAGTTAAACAATGCATTATCTTTCATCAAGTCACTGGACAGTAGTGTCCCAGCTTCATCGGACACCAGAGCTAATGACGTATTCTTCTCAGCTAACATCGACTTCAGTTTTGCGACTGTTATATCCTCAGCTAAAATCCTCTTAACTAACGGAGCTATAGGCATATTTGAATGGTGAGTGTGCCATGCCTCTATTATAATGGGCTGCTCATCACCTTTTTTATACATCTCACCTAATTCCCTCCTTAACACTTTTTCCTTCATATTCCACAATTCCAGTTCGATCTGATATTTCTGCTGTGCAGCATCTACCTGCTCAGCCAAGCATTTTTCAAATTCACGGACTGGTTTCATCAGTAGCTTATCGACCGTGCTTTTTCTCTCGCCAGAAGCAGCTAGAATTAGAGTGTAAAGTGATGCCGGTATTTTCATCTCACTTTTTGGGCTAATATCTACCAACTGCTGCGATGCGATAGCCATTACAGACAACATTTGAGTCAAGATCATAAATCTCGGGGCCTTTGTTTTATAGGCGACGACATCCAGTGTATCCCAAAGGGACTGATCTAACCGCTCAATGACAGCTTCAATGGCTCTGTGTTGATTCATTTTTGACCTCCATTGTTTGACTACTTTGTGACCTGGTTGCGATCCATTGATTGACCTCGCTCTGACGCCAGCCGATCGCTGACTTGCCAAGTTTTATCGCCTTGGGAAAGCTGGGATCATGCCGGGAAGACCTGGCGTTCAGCTTGTCATAAATTGTTGATCTAGCGAGGCTAATCATCTTTGTGAGCTCCGGCATCCTAATGATGCGGTCTATTACGTCTTGCATTACGTGATGTCCTTCTAACGTCTGACTGGATGAGCTCGCATTGTGGTGGACCTCGGGGTAACGTGTTAGGGGGGAAAATCCAAGACCCAAGGGAAAAATCATGATGACTCACTTCTTTACAGAATTTATCGACGCTGTAGCAAAGACCTTGGGGCTTAACTACCCAACCCATTCAACCGAGAAGGCCAGTAAGGACACTAACAAGGATTTGCCCAGTGATGATCCAACCAAACCTAACGAATATGATTATCTGCCAAAAATAAATAACATACGTGAACGCCTACATGCTGGCAGCAGCTTGCCACCTAACATTCTTTCCAATCATATTGATATATTAGAGCATGTCTGTAGCGCATTAATTAGTAAAGAGATTATCCTTCAAGAATCTATTTGCGACACATACATAATTTACATTAAAAATGCATTGATTCCACTGATATGTGCTGACATATTAATCTTTAAAGAGCAAGCTAATGAAGAATCTATTTATTATCATCTAGACAGGATCCTAAGAACAGATAACGTGGTTACCCAAGATGGTGAGCAGAGAGTATTTAGGAAAAGATCTGCCCATAAATACATGCTCGATTATATTGGCAACTGCTTTTCACCCGATATGGGGGCGTCTAGAAGTGCCGGTCTTAGAGTCGCAGATAATTTCATTCATGAATTACTTATTTACTTAGATGAGCTTCCCAAAAAAAACAAAGGGAATCAAACCAGCAGGAGTTTGAACAGAATAATTAATGCTTGTACTGAAAGGCTTTCACCGGATGATTTAATAAAGTATTCTTTCATTATCAATTCAATATTTTCTGCTTATACTGCCGTTATCATCTTACAAGATATAAATAATAAAACAGGTATGTTTGACCATTTCCTCAACACTTATATTCAACTCACTCACGGTACTAATCATTTACTGAACCATTTAAACAACGCCCTGGAATGTGCTCTTCGATTTGATTACAATGCATTTAATGAAGAAGATGAGATACTTAGTGCCACCCTCGAATGTCCACCGCTGTTGCTAGTGAAAGAGAAACAGATAGAGAGAATAGACAACATCATTAATTGCATTACACCACTATTTGGAGAGCAATTAACATATACTGGTAAAAAAGAGTCTAGTTTGGTTAAATTGAAAGAGCAACTAGGTTATTTGTCACAAATGGTAACGCCTCCTCCTCCATTTTACTTTTATAGATTAATTATTGATAACAATGGAAGGCTTAGCTTTAAACATAACCTAAGCACTCCTCCTGACAGTACAAGTTCAATTGTGTTCGATATAAATATTTTTTCTGCAATTGCCGAACTAGCTAATGACAAAAACAATCGATACCAAAATTATTTTTATCAATATAAGCCACTTCTAGAACTACTCGACTCTATTCAAAAAGAATTACCAGACCAAGCTTTAAACATAATCAATCAACTACACAAAGTCAATTTGTCACTATTTGGGTTCAATAAGTATGCATTAGCTGTGCTTGCAATTGGATTAATGTACAACCAAAGACGGTCCACAATAAAAAACATTTCTCTTCTACCACAGGTCAATCACACGCTAAATCATCAGGGTAATATCTTGATCCCAGCCTATCCATCTTGCCACTTAGGCTCATGGCTTTCAGAGGATATTTATATAAAGCACTCTATAATTTTTGGCATAAATGAATACAGTCAATACAATACATTTTTAGCACGAGCTCTCTACTGTTATAATTTTACCATTGCGCGGCATACTACTTCGCGCGGCCTGCTTACAGGTACACTTGATAATAACTTTTTGAATGTTAATTTTAAGGATCTAAACTATCGGTCTCCATTAATCAGCCATGATATACTGGAGCGGCTTGACTCGATATGTGGCAAGATATTGAATGGGCTAGATAAGGTCAGCATTGATGATAGTGATCCTGTCAGCTTTGCAAATTTTTTAGTTAGAAACAAAATAGTGACCAGAGCGGAGTTAAAGGATAATCTAATCCACTGCGTTACAGGATCTTCTCTCGCTGTCTGCCTCCTAGACTATGTAAGTATAGTAATGCTGTTTACTGTTCCTGGAGATGAAGTTAGAAATTTTATTAAATTGGGTGAAAAAAATAATATAGTAAAATCATTGTTTATGGCATATAGGGCCTCCTTACCTAGTCATACTCGTAAGTGAACGCCTTTGCTCTTTGCTTAGAGTTCCATTCGTTGAATGATTTGCATGTATTTTTATTATAATGTATTTTAAAAGGGAGCGATGTATCTAAAGAATGGATTGAGGCTCCGGTCACATAGCCGCGCCACAATCCCCACAGCATCATTTAAGATGCATGATGACACCTCCCCTTGCCAACCTATCCAATATGCGTATCTCCAGATACGGTTTGATACTAATATCAAAAATATCTGGAATATCTAGAATAGCAAGCCCGAACGAGTCTTAAAAATGTTGTTGGAAATCGTCACGCGACCTCATTCGACACCACCTCGCTTTGCTTTATATATAATGTGCGTTGCGGTTATCTGGCATTTCCATTACAACCATTCAAATAAATTTCAGATATATATTCTCTCTGTGAACCTACCTTGGGACTGTTCTATGCAGTCCCATTTTCATTGGAGATTGATATATGGCACACCTCATCGACACTATGGCCTACACCGGCCATACCCCTTGGCATGGCCTTGGCAATATCTTGCCCCCACAACAATCCTTGGAGATCTGGCTTAAAGCTGCCGGTATGGACTGGACCATCGAGCAGAGCGATGTCATGTTTAACGTTGCCTCCGATGCACTACATTTCCGCTCCTATGGCGATAGTAAGGTACTCTATCGTTCCGATACCCTGGCACCGCTCTCGGTGGTCTCCCAGCGTTATAACGTGGTACAGCCCCATGAGGTGCTGCACTTCTATCAGGATTTAGTGGAGGCCGGTGGCTTTGAATTAGAAACCGCAGGCTCACTTAAAGGCTGTCGTAAATTGTGGGCGCTGGCCCGTACCGGTCAGGATATGAAGCTCAAAGGTGGTGATGTAGTGAAGTCCTATCTGCTCCTGGCGACCAGCTGCGACGGTACACTCTGCACCACGGCGCAATTTACCTCGTTGCGAGTGGTCTGCAATAACACATTGCAGATGGCGTTGCGTAATAGCACTGGCGCAGTCAAAGTCTCTCACTCGACGACATTTGACCCGGCTATTGTCAAAGAGGAATTAGGGTTGGGACTTGCTCATTGGGATGAATTCAAAACCCAGACCAAGGCATTGGCTGCCCGTCCTGTTGCCCCAGAAGAGGCACTACGTTTCTTTAGCTACCTGCTGTCCCAGCCATTAGATGCCGACAATCAAATTATCCTCACCCGACCAGTCCAACAGCTTCACGAGTTGTACCAAGGTGCCGGTATGGGCTCGGAGTTAGCCAGTTCCCAGAATACCGCTTGGGGGCTGGTCAATGCGGTGACGGAATATGTTGATCACCATCGCCGTGCTCGCAGTCAGGACTATCGCCTAGACTCTGCCTGGTTCGGTCAGGGTGCTCAGCTAAAGTCTCAGGCACTCAATCAGGCCCTTACTCTGCTGCAGTAATCACCGCTCTCCGTTTTATTTCATATTCCCGTTATAGACCCCTACCCGGCCATCAGGCCGGGCGGGAACGTTTATGCCTCCGACAAGGAGCAATGATGAAAGCAAAAGCCAAATACGGTCGGGCCACCCGTTTAGCCTCCACCACCGACCTCCCTCGCGAACAGTGGCTGGCGATCCGCAAGCTGGGGATCGGCTCGTCCGATGCCGCCGTGGCGGTCGGCCTCTCACCCTATAGATGCCCGCTGTCGCTGTGGTTGGAGAAGACTGGTCGCAAGGAGCCGGAAGATATCTCCCATAAAGAGGCTGTACTGTGGGGTATCGAACTGGAGCCGGTGTTGGCACAGGTCTACACCAAGCGCACCGGCTACCGGGTGCGTCGGGTCAATGCCGTGCTCCAGCACCCCGAGCATCTGTTTATGCTCGCTAATCTCGACCGGGAGGTGGTGGGCCACCCCGACGGCCCCGGCATCCTCGAAATCAAGACCGCCAGCTATCACAGTGCCCCGCAATGGGAGGAAGGCGTACCGGTCGCCTACCAGTGTCAGGTACTGCATCAGCTAGCCGTCACCGGTCATGCCTGGGCGGAAGTTGCGGTGCTGATCGGTGGTCAGGATTTTCGGATTTATCGCATCGATCGTGATGAGGAGAAGATCCGGGATCTCACCGAACGGGAAGTGCAGTTCTGGCATCAGGTCACCAGTGGCCTACAGCCCGAGCCCGATGGCTCCGAGGATGCTGGCTCGGCGCTGGCCTGGCTATTTCCTCGTGATGATGGGGAGACCGTCGATCTCTCCGATTCGCCCGAGTTCAATCAGCTGTTCGGGGAGTTGCTGCATCTGCGCGAACACAAAGAGGAAGTGGAACTACGCGAATCACAAATCAAGCAGCAGCTACAGGCCACGCTGGGAGCGGCTACGGCAGGACTCTTTGCCGATGGCAAGATCACTTGGAAACGCAGCAAGGATCGGCTGGCCCCGGACTTGGAACGGCTCGGGCAGGATCATCCCGACCTGCTCAGCCACTATGTCAAACCAGTGCCCGGCTCACGCCGTTTCACCATTCAAGCAGTTCACGCTGTCAGGAGACACACACCATGATCAAAGGACTGGCGATTACCCCGCCCGTGATTGGGCGGATCTGTATTGGCAAGCTGGTACAGAAAGAGGGGAAATGGGTACCGGAGAAGGACGACAGTTTCACCCTCACCACCCAGGTACAGCAGAAAGGGGGATGGTTGCTCCATCCCTTGCATCAACAGTTCGCTCAAGGGCATGAGCAGGCCAAGATCCGCGCCATTCCGGTACGGGTGCTGTTCAATGACAGCGATCTGAACCTGCGGGCAGAGTACAGCGCCTTTGACCGCCAAACCGGACGGCCGCTTTGTGTCGGCAATGGAGAGGTGGCAAAACGGGTGGGGGC
>NZ_JAPDBM010000110.1:0-6547 GCF_027705265.1 Aeromonas sp. QDB11
TGGGGTTTGGGGAGCAATGGAACCAAAAACCAACGTAAGCTCTGAATCCCACCGTAAAGGGGCTTTCCGATCTCCAGCTCACCCGCCAGGCATTACTCTCTGATCAGTGCCTCGATGATCGGGCAGATCGTTCCGCCGTCTCCCGCATCACATTGCTGCACCAGTTCGCCTAACAGTTGCTGCATGACGACCAAGTCGGCCATCTTCTGCTCGATCAACGCGAGCTTGCGTGCAGCCCGTGCTCGCGTTTCGGCACAGGCGCACGACTCATCCAGCGTCAGCAGTCCACCGACTTCCGAGAGCGTGAAACCCAGCGCCTGAGCCCGCTTGATGAAACGCAGTCGCTTCACCATGTCCACCGGATAGCGCCGATGGCCACCCAAGGGTTTGGCTGGTTCATCCAGCAGCCCGCGTCGCTGGTAGTAGCGGATCGTCTCGACGTTCACCCCGGCGGCGTCTGCCAGCTTGCCAATGGTCAGCTCTGTGGCCATCACTTTCTCCTTGATTCCGTACTTTGGTACGGAGTTTAGAATAGCACCTAGGCAATCAGGCTCAGGAGATGGGAATGGGGATGCAACTCACCGGGAAAGGCTCGCTGGTCGCGAGTTCGCTGACCGCCATCGGTGCGTCGGTGTGCTGTGTCGGGCCACTGGTGCTGTTGGCACTCGGTGTCGGCGGTACGTGGGTGGGCGCTCTGACCATGATGGGGTCGCTTCAGAATTCGGAAATTAAAGCACGTTAAGAGATCCGATACCCAGCAACTGCGCGGCTTTGCGCAAGCTGCCAACCCCTAGAAACAGCATTTTCGTGGTTCTCGAAACTCGGCTGTTTCAGCCGTGCAATATGAGAGTGGTTTTCGAGAAAGCAACATGCCATACCAGCACTAGCGCGGATCTGATTCTCATTGAAGCCTCTCAAAAACGATCGTTTGCGAGAAGCTAGACCATGCCAGCGGCTTACCGTACGATTTTTTCCGTTTTCTGAGGTGACCCCATGATGGAGCCACTACGCCCCCTCTTCATCGGGTTGACTCTACTGTTCCTGGGATTGGCATTCCGCAAGCTCTACCTGGTGCCACAGGTTTGTACGCCAGGTACACCCTGCGCCGATCCGCGCACGCTCGTGCGACAGCGACTCGTGTTCTGGATCGTCAGCGTGCTGCTGCTCGGCCTATTGGCCGTGCCGTGGCTCGCCCCGCTGTTCTACTGAAGGAGATTAACCATGCGCAAACTGCTGATCGCCGTGCTTTTCGCCTTGCCCTTCGTGGCGCTGGCGGCTCCCCCGAAAACCGTCACGCTCGACGTGCAGAACATGACGTGCGGACTCTGTCCGATCACGGTCAAGAAGTCGCTGGAGAAGGTGTCCGGCGTGAGTGACGTCCAGGTCAATTTCGACCAGAAGACGGCGACCGTCACCTACGATCCCGATAAGGCCCAGCCCGAGGCACTGACTGAGGCGACCGCGAACGCGGGATACCCCTCCACAGTGCAGAAGTGAGGTCACGATGAGCGCCATTGTCCTTGAGTCCGTGCTGACTTGCCCGCGCTGCGGCTTCGCCAAGCCGGAAACCATGCCCACGGACGCCTGCCAGTTCTATTACGAGTGCAGCAACTGCAAGGCGCTGCTGCGCCCCAACCCAGGGGATTGCTGCGTTTTCTGTTCGTTCGGCTCGGTGAAGTGCCCGCCGATCCAGCAGCAGCTTGGGTGTTGCTCATAGCGTTTAGGGGGATCACAGGTCGTCGTCTGGATTACGCAGTGGCCGCAGCTCGCCGCGCGCAACTTCTTCCGGTACCGCAAAGGAATACCGCCCGAGCATGTTGATGTGCTCGTAGATCAGCGGCGATAGCCGGGCCAAATCCTCTTCCAGCACTGGATAGCCGTGCTGCTTGAGCCGTTCCACGGCCGCCGTCATGTAGAGGGTGTTCCACAGCACGATGATGTTCACCACCAGGCCCAGAGCACCGAGCTGGTCTTCCTGGCCTTCGCGGTAGCGCTGGCGGAGCTCGCCGCGTTTGCCGTGGAACACGGCGCGGGCCAGGCTGTGCCGGCCTTCGCCTCGGTTCAACTGGGTCAGGGTGGCGCGGCGCTTGGACTCGTCGTCGATATAGGTCAACGTGTGCAGAGTCTTTTCGATCCGCCCGAATTCGGCCAGCGCCTGGGCCAGCCGGGTGGGTCTATCTCCCGTTTGCAGCGTGCGCATGATGCCAGTCGCCGGCACCCGGCCGAGTTTGAGCGAGCCGGCCAGGCGCAGCAGGTCGTCCCAGTGCTCGGCGATCAGGTCGAGTTTGACCGACTGGCGGGCCAGCCCGTTGAGCTTGCCGTAGTCCGCGTCCGGGCGCGTGCGCCAGAAGCGGGTACCGCCGACATCGGCCAGCCGCGGACTGAAGTGGTAGCCAAGTAGGCGGAAGAGCCCGAACACCACATCGCTGTAGGCCCCGGTGTCGGTCATGATTTGCGTCGGCTGCAACTCGGTCTGCTGTTCCAGCACGACCGCCAGCAACACCAGGCTGTCGCGCAGCGTGCCGGGCACGGTGATGGCGTTGAGGCCGGAGAATTGGTCGGAAATCAGGTTGTACCAGGTGACACCCCGGCCGGTGCCGAAATACTTCGGATTGGGGCCGGCATGCACGGTGCGCACCGGTACGACGAAGCGCATGCCATCGGCGGAGGCGACCTCGCCGCCACCCCAGACTTGGGCCAGTTCCAGTTGGCTTTGCGCTCCGACCAGGATGGCGTTAGCCGCTGACAGGGTGTCGTCGCGGATATAATTCTGGCTGACCCAGGACAGCCGGTCACGGCGCAGCGCCGGGTTGTCGGTGCGGATCAAGGGCTCCAGGCCGGTGTTGCAGGCCCCGCCCAACAGCACCGCGCAGAGGCTGGTGACCAGGTTGTCGGCGCGTGCATTGCGTTCGGAGACATGGGTGAAGGCCTCGGAAAAGCCAGTGCGGGCGGCGATTTCCAAGAGGATTTCCGGCAGATCGACACGCGGCATCAGGTCAGACACGGCCGCCCGCAGTTGCAGCAACGAGCAGGGCTCGTCCAGCTTGTCCAGCGCCCCGAGCGACAGTTCGGTCTTGCCCTCGGTGTTCTCGCTCAGTTGAATCGCCGGGTTGTCGGGCAGGCGCGCGGCTACTGCCAGCCAGGTTGCATCCAGCTCGACGGACAAGGCGTCCAGGGTGGTTTTGGCGTCGATGGTCAGGCCCAGTGACCGGCAGATGATCGGTCGCGCCGCCAGCCATTCGGCACCGTCGAGCAGGCCAAGACGCGGGTCGGCATAGCGCCAACTGGGCGAGACGAAGACATCGTGGCGGCGCAGGGCCGTGCGCAGCGCATCGAGCGTGCAGAACACATAGGCACCCATGTCGAGGGAGCCATCTTCGCGGGTGATGTGCTTCTGCCAAGCCTTGGCCACGATCTCCTGCGGCGCGTCATCCTCTGGCTTCCGGCGCGGCAGGTTCAGTTGCAGCCACTCCAGACTAGCCGCCACGCCCTTGCCGGCCGGGCTGAAGCCGAAGCGGATGTGCTTGAGCAGGTCGGGCAGGAAGCGGCGCACGCTGCGGTAGCGCGCTTCCAATGCAAGAAAATAGACGTCATCTACCGGGCGGATCAGCGCGTTGACCTCTTCCAGGGCCTTTTCCAGGGTGGTCCTCGGCAGGTCGTTGAACAGCCGGGCGCGCACGTTGTCATCGCTGATCGAGCTGTCCAGCACGACCTTGCACGCGGCGGCGAGCGTCGCGGCCGACCGATCCAGGTCTTTCAGGCTGCGCATGCGGGCTTTCTTGTCGGCCTTCTCCGCGTTGCTGAACAGGTCGCGCAGCAAGGCCTCCAGGACTTCCAGTGCGTCGTCGTGCGCAGTCGCCTCCAGGCAGAGTGCGAAGGCCACCAGTGTCGCCATCCGCCGCGACGCCGGCAGCCGATTAATCGCGGTGACCTTGGCCGTGTTGGCGAAGCGGGCCAGGGCGGCGATACGGCTGGGAGGGATGTGCGCCGCCGCCGGCAAGGTGATGCCGATGCCGCGCACGTCATCGAGCCGGCGCAGTGCCCGAATCAACGCGGGGCCACTGACCATGACCGGGCCGGAGCGCAATTGATCCAGCCGGGAGCTGCGGTTGCCTTCGGCCACCGTCAGCAAGTCTTGCAGTTGCAATCGCTGTTCCTCAGTCACGCTGCGGCCCAGCGTAAACCAGAGGCGTTCTTCGACCCGACTGCGCAACTGGGCGATAAAGCGCTCTAGTTGAGACACACCAGGCAGGAGGACTTTCTGTGTGAACAGCCACGAGGTGGCTCGCTCAAACAGCACTCCCGGCCGGTCGGTGCCCGTCCAGCAGAGGGCATACAGCCAGCGGCTCAAGCGAAAGCCGATGCCCGGATCGGTGAAATGACGATAGCCAAAGCGGTTCTGAATATCGGTGGCATGTATCCAGCGGCGATGATCGCTATAGCGCTGGAGGCAGTCGGGGTCTGGAATCGCCAGTTGTCGGCAAAGCACCTGCAGGACTTCCACCGGCACGGCGGCGGGCTTGTCCGGCAGAACGCCAACGAAGCGGACGGTGGTCAGCAGAACGGCATAACCCAGACGGTTATGGTTACCCCGCAGCACCTGGATGGCTTCACGGTCTTCATCGCTCAGGTGGAAGTAACGTTCCAGCTCTTCACGGCTGGGCGAATCAACATAGCGGCCAAAACCGTCGCGTTGCTCTTGAGTCAGAAAACCGACCGGCATTGATCACAGCACCTCGACGCAGAACACGGCGGGCGTGACGATCCGCGTGCGTTCGATGTGCCCGCGTTGCAGCAGGCCGGCGCGGCGATCACCGGTTACCAGGTAGTCCGCATCGCCCGCCAAGGCCATGGCCAGCAAAAACGAGTCATCCGGATCATCGGCTTCGACCTCGATGGTCAGGCGCTCCAGTACCACAGCCCGTTGCAGGTTATTGATCATGGCGCCCACCTTGGCGGGCTGTAGGATGGCCTGAAGCTTGGGATAGCGGCTGGCTCGACGAATTTCATCGAGTTGCATCCGCGAGGTCACCACCTCGAAACGCGCCGCCCGCCAGGCACGGTAGATCGCATCGGGCGCGCCATGTGGCGAGATCAGGGCGCTGAACAGGATGTTGGTATCCAACACGACCCGCATCAGCGCTTACGTGCCCAGTCGAGCGCTTCGTCAACCGCGTTGGTCAATTCTGCCTCACTCAGATGGGCGTTAGCGGCCTTGGCCTGCTCAGCGCTCAGCTCCAGGATGTGTGCCCGTACCGCTTCTTCGATGAAGCGCGACAGGTCGCCCTTACGGCCGCCGCCCTGGCTGGCCAGAAACATCCGAAGCGACTGGTCGGTGTCGGCCGAGACGGCGACATTCCAGCGAATGGTATTCATAGCGTTCTCCGCTAATAGGTGTTTGTGTGTTTATACGCCAATCACAAAGGGCGATGCAATGGTTCGACAAAACGAAGGTTTTGCCGAACTCTATCGAGGAATGGCTCGGTTCGTTAAGCTCCCCGCGCTACGGTTCAAATAACTGGTACGCTTAATCAAAGTTCAACTATTACTAACGTAGTCGAGTAAACAGTACTTTTGATGAAGATCGGTTATGCGCGAGTGAGCACTCGGGATCAGAAAGCCGACCTACAAGTCGATGCCCTGAAACAGGCCGGGTGCGAACGCATCTACCAAGACATCGCCAGCGGCGCGAAAAGCGCCCGGCCGGAGTTGGACAAACTGCTGGCCAACGTGCGGCCGGGTGATGCCGTGGTGATCTGGAAGCTGGATCGCCTTGGGCGTTCCCTCAAGCACCTGGTCGAGTTGGTCGGCGAGCTGGCAGAGCGCAAGGTCGGCTTACAGAGCCTGAATGACCCCATCGACACCACCCACGCCCAAGGCCGCCTGGTGTTCAACCTGTTCGCCTCGCTGGCGGAGTTCGAGCGCGAGCTGATCCGCGAGCGGACTCAGGCGGGTCTGTCGGCCGCACGGGCGCGTGGCCGGATCGGTGGCCGTCCCAAGGGCCTGCCAGCCAAGGCTGAGGCCACCGCCATGGCGGCCGAAACCCTCTACCGCGAAGGTCGCCTGAGCGTCAGCGCGATCGGCGAGAAGCTGCACATCTCCAAGAGCACGCTGTACAGCTACCTGCGCCACCGTGGTGTCGAGATCGGCGCGTACCAGAAGAGCGCCAGGTCACGCGACCAGCAGCCTTCGGCCGCGTCGCCGGCAGAGCCGCCCGCCGCCGAGCGGGTGGCCACCGTCACCCTGCGCCTCGCGGTGGTGAATAACAGCAAGTTCGTGCGCGGCCGGAAGCGGGCCACGGAGAACATTGAGCGCTACTGCCTGGAGCCCTATGGCATGAAGCGGCTGGATGCCGGCCACTATGAGTTGACCATTCCGTATCGGAGCGACGATGAGCTGGACAAGAGCGTGCATGACCTGCTGACCGAGATCAGCCAGGAGGCCGACATGCGCAACTGTTTTGTCGAGATGGGCGCCTGGGAAGAAGACACCGAAAAGCGTTGGTAGGGCTTACGTTGGTTTTTGGTTCCATTGCTCCCCAAACCCC
>NZ_JAPDBM010000111.1:0-6526 GCF_027705265.1 Aeromonas sp. QDB11
GCGACTAATCAGATCGCACAAACTGGACTGAGTTCCCTTCCTCCGGTGATCTACTATTCGGAACAGCTATTTAGGGCTGCGGTTTTTTTATTGGCTCAACCTGTTGGCTCCAGACGCCAACAAGGCCAACCGTCCTTAGGCACGGCGCCAGCTGGTCTTGCCGGCGCTGTCTTCCAGCACGATGCCCATCTCGGTGAGACGGTTGCGGGCGGCATCCGCCGCAGCCCAGTTCTTGTCGGCACGGGCCTGATTGCGCTCGGCGATCAGGCGCTCGATCTCGGCCACTTCGTCATCCGCTTCGTCACCCTTGAGGAAGGCGTCCGGATCCTGTTGCAGGATGCCGAGCACGGCGCCCAGTTCGCGCAGACGGGCACCGAGGCCAGCGGCGACGGTGATATCTTCCGCTTTCTGGCGGTTGATCTCGCGCACCAGATCGAACAGGGCGGAGTAGGCTTCCGGGGTGTTGAAGTCGTCGTCCATTGCCTCTTTAAAGCGAGCCACCTGCTCGTCGCCACCGGCAGCGGCGACTACTGGCAGATCGCGCAGGGCGGTGTACATGCGCTCCAGCGCGGCGCGGGCTTGCTTGAGGTTATCTTCCGAGTAGTTGAGCTGGCTGCGGTAGTGGCCAGACATCAGGAAGTAACGGACGGTTTCGGCGTCATAGTGGGCAAGCACGTCACGGATGGTGAAGAAGTTGCCAAGGGATTTGGACATCTTCTCTTTATCCACCATCACCATGCCGCTGTGCATCCAGGTGTTGACGTAGTCGCCACCGTGGGCGCAGCAGGATTGGGCGATCTCGTTCTCGTGGTGCGGGAACTGCAGATCGGAGCCGCCGCCGTGGATGTCGAAGTGGTTGCCAAGGTGCTTGGAGTTCATGGCGGAGCACTCGATGTGCCAGCCAGGACGGCCCGGGCCCCAGGGGCTTTCCCAGGTCGGCTCGCCGGGCTTGGACATCTTCCACAGCACGAAATCCAGCGGGTTGCGCTTGGCATCGACCACGTCAACGCGGGCACCGGCTTGCAGCTGCTCCAGATCCTGCCCGGAGAGCTTGCCGTAGTCGGCATAGGATTCGACGATAAACATCACGTCGCCGTTATCGGCCACGTAGGCGTGATCCTTGGCGAGCAGGCTTTCCACCAGTTCGATGATTTCGCTGATGTGCTGGGTAGCGCGCGGTTCGATATCCGGGCGCACCATGCCGAGGGCGTCGAAGTCGGCGTGCATGTCGCCAATCAGACGCTCGGTCAGGTCGTCACAGGTGACGCGGGTTTCAGCGGCGCGCTTGATGATCTTGTCATCCACGTCGGTGATGTTGCGCACGTAGGTCAGGTCGTAACCGGCGTAACGCAGGTAGCGAGCCACCACATCAAAGGCGACGAAGGTGCGGCCGTGGCCGATATGACAGTGATCGTAGATGGTGACACCACACACATACATGCCCACCTTGCCCGGGTGGATAGGTTTGAATTCTTCTTTTTGACGAGTGAGTGTGTTGTATATCTTCAGCATCTTATAACCACTGCCTGTGAGTAAAATGGTTGGTCATAATACCCCGTTCAAGGGCAGAAAACGAGGCGGAAAATGTGGCCAGTCCCGCTTGCCGCCTATGTTCTGGCACTGGATGCGCCCTTTGCAGCACTTTCTGCAACACTATGCCGCAGCCCCTTGATGGGCTAGAATTGCCACCACTTTATGCCACACCCCGCAAGCGCCCTGTCGCTTGCTCACTTTTCGTTCAAAAGTATGAAAGGACATATCATGGTCACTCTGCACACCAATCACGGCGACATCACCCTCACCCTGAACGCTGAAAAAGCCCCGGAAACCGTGGCCAACTTCCTGCAATACTGCCGTGACGGTCACTACGACAACACCATTTTCCACCGTGTTATCGACGGCTTCATGATCCAGGGCGGCGGCTATGCTCCGGGCTTTGAAGAGAAAGATACCCGCGCTCCCATCAAGAACGAAGCGGCCAACGGTCTGTCCAACAAGGTCGGCACCATCGCCATGGCCCGCACCAGCGAGCCGCACTCTGCCAGCGCCCAGTTCTTCATCAACGTGAACAACAACGACTTCCTCGACTTCAAATCCGCCACCACCCAGGGCTTCGGCTACTGCGTATTCGGTGAAGTGACTGCCGGGATGGACGTGGTCAACAAGATCAAGGGTGTCAAAACCGGTAACTACGGCCGCATGCATCAAGACGTGCCGACCGAAGATGTGGTTATCACCAAGGTGACCCTTGCTGACTGATCTTTGCCAACTCGGCACGGATGAAACTGCGGCCCCGGCCGCAGTTTTTCCATCTGCCGCCACTACGGCTGGCCCGAACTGGCGCCGCCTCGACTATCTGGCCCACGGCAACGAACGCCAGCGCTCGGCCCATGCCCTGCTCACCGCCGGTGTGTGGGATGCGCTGGCAGCGCAGTGCGCCGATCTGGCGCTGGTGAGCACGCTCGCCATCGGCCTCGATCGGCCGGGCAGCGATCTCGATATTCTCTGCCAGCATCCCAATCCGGCGGCGTTTGCCGCTACTTTTGCAGACCAAGACTGGCAGGCGAGCGCCAAGGGCGAGAATATCTGGCTGCTGGAGCGCGTTTTTCCCTGTGCCGCCGATAGCGGTTGCGATAACCACATCGCCAGCTGGCCGCTGGAGCTCTATGTCACCCCCGCCCCCATTGAGACGCTGAACGGCTGGCGCCACCTCACCCTGATGGCCGCCCTGCTGCAACACTTTGGTGATGCCTTCTATCGGGAGGTATTGCGTCTGCGCCTTGAGCAAGGGTTGAAAGGGGAAGCGGCCATGTGCCGTTTGCTGGGGCTGGCTGGCGATCCTTACGCCGCCCTGCTGACGCTGGAGGGACGCAATCTGGCCGAGCTGTCATGGCAGCCGCCATCGAATGACGGTATTCATACACCCGCTAACGCGGCGGCGCCCGCAGCGCAGTATTCGTCCCCTGATGTTTCCACTATCTCTGCCACCCCTGTTTGCCCTGTTTCGACCGAGAGCCCGACCCCCACATCATGAGCACCCTCTTTATCAGTGACATTCACCTCTCTGCCCAGCGGCCCGATATGACCGCGGCACTGGTGCGCTTTCTCGAGCACGACGCCCCCGGCGCCGATGCCCTCTATGTGCTGGGGGATCTCTTCGAATTCTGGATTGGCGACGATGACCCCAATCCGCTCCATCAACAGATGGCCGACGCCTTTTTGGCCCTGAGCCAGCAGAACGTGCCCATCTACTTTATTCACGGCAACCGCGACTTTCTGCTGGGCCAGCAGTTTGCCCAGCGCGCGGGGATGACCCTGCTGGGGGATCCTTGCGTTATCGAGCTCTATGGCGAGCGGGTGCTGCTCAGCCACGGCGATCTGCTCTGCACCCTGGATGAGGGGTATCAGAAGTTTCGCCGCATCACCCAGCTCAAATGGCTGCGCTGGCTCTTTTTACGGCTGCCGCTGGCCCGCCGTCAGGCCATCGCCTGCAAGATGCGCGGCCAAAGCCAGATGGAAAATGCCCACAAGAGCCAGATCATCATGGATGTGACGCCCGCGGCGGTGGACGACACCCTGCGCGCCCACGACTGCCGGATGATGATCCACGGCCACACCCACAGACCCGCCATCCACGACTTCACCCTCGACGGCCACCCCGCCCGCCGCATCGTGCTGGGGGACTGGTTCGAGCAAGGCTCGGTGCTGATCTGCCGCCCCGGCGAGCAGCGGCTGGAAATGCGGGCGCTGGCAGAGGCTTGATAGCCCGCCAGTCCGGTTGACCACCAAGCGTACTCCCCTCATTTTACTCCCCATCGTTCGCGCCATCCGGTTCACACCGCATCAGGCGCGAACGAATAAGTGGCGATCGCTCACAGATCAGCAAAGCAAACCTGCTGGCATGTATCAGGACACAAGGTTGTGTGAACCCCGTCACCTCGCCCCTTGCCAATTGAGAGGATGATGGCGCTCAGGCAGAAACATCTTTCTCGCCAGCTATTTCAACAAGTTGAGGTTTGTATGCCTGACAGCAATGCGGTCGCTCACCCGTTCGATGCCAAGAAGATCAATGTCAACGATCCCTATGAAATGAAGCAGTGGATCAAAATGTTCGAGTGCACCGAAGTCCAGCTGAAACGGGCGGTCAAAGCAGTCGGCACCTCAGGCAAGGCGATCAGAAAACACCTCAAGAAGTGAGGGCGCCTCCCCATCACTGACCAGGCCCCGCTCGCGGGGCTTTCTCTTTCTGACATCTATTTAACAGCATCTATTTCCGACAAAGGGCCCAGTACACTGGCGAAAAAGGTTGTCGTTTGAAATCACCACATTTCGGAAAAACAAAAAAGGCCACTATTGCTAGTGGCCTTTCGTAACTCTTTGATTGCTTTACTTAATAACTGGTGCCGAGGCCGGAATCGAACCGGCACGACGCGAACGTCGAGGGATTTTAAAAGCCAAGAGTGAGTTGACGGAAAATTTATATGATTGATTTATAAGGGCTTCAAGTTTACATGAAATGCCTGATTTCACGCATTTTGTGGGGGCATTACGCCTGATAGTTCTGACTTTAAAGCCCATCGGACAAAGCATGAGAGCATCAAGCTCTCTCCATCTTTCGCTAACCACATATCTTGACAAACAGGTAATGTGACAAAAGTCACATTACCTCCACACGATAAAACACGGATACATAAGCAATTGATATAGCTTGGTATTTTTTTCATTAATTGGTGCAAAACAATTAACCGGCGAATAGTTACAAAAAATTTTCAAAGACCCTATTGAAAACGTCATCGCACTCACAGACAATCCTGTAGCAAAATAAACATCCGTATCAGATGTTCAAAAAATAATAATCACAAGCATCAATAAACTTTCAGCACGATGGGTAAAAAAATGCGTAATACGTTTGTAATGATCTTCTTGGCGCTCTGCGCCATGATGCTTGGTGGCTGTTCCTCAGTGCCAACCGTCACCGATGAGGCTGTCGTCAATGAGGCCAAAAGCTTCTCACCTCCTGCCGAGGGCAAGGCTCATGTTTATATCTACCGTCACGGCTGGCTTGCTCGCAATAGCAATATGGATCTTTTTATCGATAAAAAATTTCTAGGTGAATCAGAAAATAAACACTTCTATCTTCTGAAACTTGATGCAGGTAAAAACTATACATTTGAAACTGAAAGTGAATTTTCAAACAATAGTATTTCCCTAAATACCGAGTCAGGCAAAACATATTATATCTACCACTATCTTCGTATGGGGCTTCTCTTTAGTCAGTCTGATTTTGAGCTTGTGACAGACCCTGACGATATTGAAGATGCTCAAGTTCTGATCAAGAAATCTGAAATGTCATTACCACATACTTTATAACTTCTTGTAAAACCATCTGTATCTTTTAGGTCCTAGTATTTGTATCTGCATTTTTTATTTGGAGAAAATAGAAATGAATAAGTTACTGTTAGCTGTTCCAATCACTATGTTACTTACTGCTTGTGGACCTACCTCAGTTGAGGATTTTATGAAAGATCCGAAATTACTGAATGAAGCCCTGCAAGAGTGCACCTTGAAAATTGCACAAGGTAAAGACGCCAATTCAGATGAATGTAAAAATGCAATCGCAGCCCAGCAAAAAATGGCTACTAACTTGATGAAAAACATGTTGGGCCAGTAGTTTTTATTACCCATAACAAATTAGTCTAAATTAAACGATTAGATTTTTTGCCTAATCATGCCACTTGTTAGTATATAAACTGATATCATCATCTAATCAGGTGGCAAAAATCAATTTTAAGGTTCGCCTAACTGGTGCAATTACGAATGAGGCATTATCGCCTCCCAGTTGGGGAACTACACAGGGCGAGGCTGAACGAGATATATTCAATAGCCAGAGTAAACCTATCCAGTGGGCGGATGAGTATCAACACTCCACATAAACCAATTATCTACATGAGGTGTCACCTTGACCCATAAAACCCTGCAGCTCTCTGCACTCTGCTATGCGGTCAGTCTCATTGCCTCACCGGCCATTGCCGCAAATACGGGCTTCAAAACCCTGACAGTCGACCTGCCCATCACCACGCTCCAAGTGGTCAACGATGGTCTGATACGCTATGACTGGCGCAGTGACATTGATGAAGACTTTCGCGGCAAACCGAAGGCGGGCGAGGGATTCCTAGGACGACCAACTACGGGTGAGTATTACTATGCGGTCTACCAACATAAAGTGCTCTCCTTCGGCGGTACCATGGCATTGTACCAAGACGACTCCGTTGCTTCTGTCAAACAGGCCAAGGCAGACTTCGAGGAGTTAGTCAGTCAGGCGACCAAGATCTTGAAAGTCAAACCGGTGATCGTCCGCACAATAAAAGATAAGTCGGTGCCGTTTTTTGAATGTGTAACCGACAGCATGTGTGGTGATTACAGCGCAACCTATACCATCGGTACCAACGAGGCGGCGTTTTTCAAGATAGTTGTCGCGCAAAGCTGTTTTAAGCAGCCTCTTTCTGCTCCGGCTCGGGTTTCTCGG
>NZ_JAPDBM010000112.1:0-6311 GCF_027705265.1 Aeromonas sp. QDB11
GCACTGCATAATTCTCTTACTGTCATGCCATCCGTAAGATGCTTTTCTGTGACTGGTGAGTACTCAACCAAGTCATTCTGAGAATAGTGTATGCGGCGACCGAGTTGCTCTTGCCCGGCGTCAACACGGGATAATACCGCACCACATAGCAGAACTTTAAAAGTGCTCATCATTGGAAAACGTTCTTCGGGGCGAAAACTCTCAAGGATCTTACCGCTGTTGAGATCCAGTTCGATGTAACCCACTCGTGCACCCAACTGATCTTCAGCATCTTTTACTTTCACCAGCGTTTCTGGGTGAGCAAAAACAGGAAGGCAAAATGCCGCAAAAAAGGGAATAAGGGCGACACGAAAATGTTGAATACTCATACTCTTCCTTTTTCAATATTATTGAAGCATTTATCAGGGTTATTGTCTCATGAGCGGATACATATTTGAATGTATTTAGAAAAATAAACAAATAGGGGTTCCGCGCACATTTCCCCGAAAAGTGCCACCTGACGTCTAAGAAACCATTATTATCATGACATTAACCTATAAAAATAGGCGTATCACGAGGCCTGTGGGAGGAAAATAAAGTGTCATCCTAACTACAGGACCCTGCAACGTAGCAATTCCTGCAAAAATCCATTTAAAACAATGACTTATTTCAATTCTGCCATCTGCAAGCGTTTTGTGGGGATGGAGGCCGGAATCATTAAAGTATCATCCTAATTTTCGCTCAACCTTGGAAAATGCTGAGAATCGTAAAAATAAAGTTTCATCCTTTCCGCTACTAGTTCAAGGCTTTCTTCCGGCCGCCGGCAACAACGCTGCTTGGCTGAGGCGATCCACTTGCGCTACCGCTCACTGATCAGATCGAACTTGAACTCGACGAGCAGCCAACCATCAGGCCGAGCGTGATCGCCAAAAAAAACGGATCATGCGAAATCCTTCGTTGAGTTTGGCGCGGGTTTTAGCAAATCAGCTGGCCCGCGATCCGGTTGAGAGTGATCCGAAGCGGTCCTTGACGACCGGCACAAATCGGCCGATTCTGTTGAAAAAGTAGCTTTAGCGGCAGCCTGCCGATCAGGTGTGCCTGCTGTCGAAGTGGCTGCAAGCCACTTCAAGTTGCCTTCCGGCGTTTCACTGAGCGTCCTTGCTCAGGTTTAAGGGTTAATTTGAGGGTTTCTGCTCGTAGCAGGCATACCTATCCCGTCAGCGGTGGCCCTTGAGGCAAAAGCTTGGCCATGCGGCGCAGGTTCTGCACCATCGCAGCCAAGGTGAATTCGTCAGTGGCACCCGTTAGGCCACGCAGTCGTAAACGGTCGAGTTTCATGATCCGTTTGAGGTGGGCGAAAAGCATCTCCACCTTCTTTCGTTCGCAGCGAGAGACGAGGTACTCCGGTGTCTTGGCGATGCGTCGAGCCACGTCGCGGGCAGCCTCATGGATGCTGCGGACGATCTTCCGATTCGGCGTGTTGGGGCAGCATTTCGCTTTCAACGGGCAGGTGGCGCAGTCGGTTTGGCTGGAGCGGTAAATGACGGTTTTGGCCTTAGTTACCCGCGACCTTTGCTGGGTGAAGGCGCGCCATTCACTGCGTAGCGGTTTGCCGGCTGGGCAGCGATATTCATTGGCGTCCTGACTCCAGTGAAAGTCGTTACTGGAGAGGCTGTCGTCCTTGCGCTCGGTCTTGTCCCACACCGGCACATGCGGTTCGATGTCCTTTTCTTCGACCATCCAGGCCAGCATCGGGGCGGTGCCATAAGCGGTATCGCCGATAAGGCGTTCCGGTGTGAGATCGAACTGCGCCTCGACACGCTCGACCATCGTCCTAGTCGAATCGACTTCGGCGGTACGGTGCGCCGGGGTAGCTTCCACGTCCATGATCACACCGTGCTCAGTGTCGATCAGGTAATTCGTGGAGTAGGCAAAAAAGGCCGGGCCACCTGGCGCTGCTGTCCAACGGGACTGAGGATCAGTGAGCGAAATTTTCTTGGGAAGAGCCTCAGCCAGCGCCTCTTCATCAAGGGCTTCGAGGTACTCGCGCACTGCGCGGCTGCTGAGCTTTGGATCGTTCCAATCGACCTCATCTCCCGCCACCCCACGTTGCCGGCTGGCATCCGCCTTAATGATGCTGGCGTCGACGGCGAAACCTTCACCCTTGACTAGGCCGGCTGCCATGCAGCGCCGCAGCACCTCATTGAATAACCAGCGGAATAGATCGCTGTCACGAAAACGCCCATGGCGATTCTTCGAGAAGGTCGAGTGATTGGGGACTTCGTCTTCCAGACCCAACCGGCAGAACCAGCGATAGGCCAGGTTCAGGTGCACCTCTTCGCACAATCGCCGCTCGGAACGAATGCCATAGCAGTAGCCGACGACCAGCATGCGCACCATCAACTCCGGGTCAATCGAGGGACGCCCGATGGGGCTATAGAAATCTGCCAGGTAGGCACGTAGATCACTGAGATCCAAGCACTGGTCGATGCTGCGCAGGAGATGTTGGGCCGGGACGTGATCTTCCAGATTGAACGAGTAGAACAGGCGCTGCTGTCCTCCCGGTAACTGTCCCATCATGCTGTTCGCCCCCACGCTCGCTGACAAAGCAATTTTGCCAACGGCATGGGGAGGCCGCTACTTTTTCAACAGAATCGGCCGCACACAGCCATTCGGCTCAACAGAACCCTGCCTTTACCCCACCAAACTCCGGAAACTCGCCCGGTAGTCCGTCGGCTTGAGATGCACATGTTGGCTGAGGTCGCCGGGTAGCGTGAACAGGCGCGGACCGTCCCGAAACTGGAACACGCGATACAGATGGAATTGATCGCCCGCCTCCTTGGAGAATTCGAGTTCGTTGTGGCTGACCAAGAAAGACGAGCCTACCCCGCCATTGGTGGTTTTCACCTCGATGAAGCGCTCATGGGCGTCCTCTTCGAACGACAGGATGTCGAACCCCGCACCGTCTCCCTGGGTGTCGGACACCCAATCCAGCCGCTGAAAAAGCTCTGGGTGGCCGAGCTCGGTCAGGCGTTGCTGTTCGTAGCCAATCACCCACTGCTCCCCTGCCCGGCCCAGCTTGCGGTTGGCTTCATCGCGAGCGGCATAATCGAACTTTCGCGGTAGGCGTTGCCGTAGAGATGCCGGGGTACGCACAAGCACTTCACGGGCGGGTGGTTCTACCAAAGCCGCTCGGTAGGTTTTGTCACCCGGAAGTTTTACCTCCTCCAGGGCATCGACAAGAGCGCCGACCGTCTGCTGATGTTCCAGAACGTAGGCGTGTACGGATTTACGCAGCAGCAGTTGGCTGTTGCCGCGTGGCTTGTAGCCGTTGATATAGGGCAGGCCCAGGGCATCGAGTACGGCGCTAATGTTCTGGTGCTTGAGCTCGACTGAAGACTTGCTGCGACCGTTCAGCAGTTGGCGCAGTGCCTGGTTGTGCTCGGACTTGTGGTACGGCTCCCCAGCCGCCTCGGCACGCAGCATGTCGAAATAGTCTTCGACCGTGGCCAGGACCTCTTCTTCGGACCAGTCTTCGCCGATGCGAATGATGCGAAACCCGAGCCGCGTCAGCGCCGGAACGACGGTCGTCTCGCCACCGGAGAAGCTGTCAGCAGTGAGCGGGCCCTGCTCGGGAAATTGCTTGCCGAAGGCCACACCGGCGATGGCCTTGGAATCGCAATCGGTGCCGGTCTTCGGATCACGTACCAGGAAGTCGCGGGACTTGCCGTAGCCGTGGCGCGCCAGGAATTTCGTGCGGCCCAGTTGCACGAACTCATCGATGGCAGCCTGCACGGCGGCGGGGCTTCGAAGCTGGGAGAGTTGAGACACAGGGTCCTTCCTTACTGTCATGGTGTGCCGGGAACCGCCGAGCCACGAGATTATGAGTAGCCCCTGAACAGAAACGTCACGATAAAAGCCGTGAACGCCACCAGGCCCATTAAATCCCTTGCGTATTTGCAGCCCGTGCTGTCCAAACCTGTACCAGGTCCGATCAACACGCTCCAACCATTGAGGTACGAAAACACCGCCTGACCGAACAAAAAATGCGTGATAGCCGCCGCAGCCATGACGCCGGAATCGTCAGACAGGCTGTAGCTGTTGACCATTGCCCTGTACGCCTGCATCTGAAATGGCTATTGCCCTGATGGGAGCCGGCTTTTCAGCCACCGACACCAGCGATGCCGTCAATATTCTTTACCCGATAACCATGACCGTACAAGCTAACAAGGCCTGGCAAGCCAGCGGACTTAAAAAGTCTTTTTTTCTACCATCCCACAAAAAAGTTCGTGGTGGAGAAAAGATAAGCTATGCAAGGCTTTAGGAGACGTGGTTTTTCAGGATGACGAAGAACGATTCGGCGCTAGGTGCAACATAGGTGCATCGCACGAGCGCTAGGAACGGCGAAAAAAGGCGGACGTGGCGAAATCGGTAGACGCAGCAGACTTTAAAATTGGAGTGCCCGCGGGGAAATCCGCGGAGTAGAACCGCTCAAAGTCGGGGAACGCTAACGGGCAATACCCTAAGCCAATCCCGAGCCAAGCCCCTTCGGGGGAAGGTGTAGAGACTGGACGGGCGGCGCCTAAAGCCTTCGGGCAATGGCGAAGGGACAGTCCAGACCACGAACGTCATCAGACGGCGGCGAAAGTCGAGGTGGTACGAAAATCTGCTTCTCTGTGAGAGTACGGGTTCGAGTCCCGTCGTCCGCACCACAAAGCCAAACATCCCTGCGATGATCGACCTCTGGGCGTTTGGTCGTGAGCCCGCCACCCTCGCGCTACGCTTTGCGCAGGCGTCGAAGGCGATCAGGTGCGCCCATCGATTCCGTCGAGCACCATCGCTGCGAGTTCATCGCTGGTGTGTGCACCACTATCGAGAACACGGGTTGTGCATGGAAGCCGTTCCCTTGCGGCCAAGCATCGGGCGACATTCGCTAATCGCCACTCTCGAATCTCCGCATTTCGATTCGGGTCAGGATGCATGGTCTGGTTCGCGATCCGGTGACGCAATAGGTCCTCGTTGAGCGTCAGAAAGATGTGCAGCAGCTGATCGTCGATCCGCCTTACCCCGTCGAGTATCTCAGTCAGATAGTCCGGGTGCACGAGCGTCATTGGGATGATGATGTCCTGCGAGTAATTCCTTCGAATCTCCCTGACCGCCGCGATCGTAAGTCCCCTCCACAAGGGGAGATCCTGATAGTCTCCGCTCGCTGGCATGGGGACCGTTTCTTTCACCACGAACCCGATTTCCTCGGGGTCAAAGATCAGCGATTTGGAACGCCGATCGCGCAGCCGCTTAGCGAGCGTCGTCTTTCCGGCGCCGAAAGGTCCGTTGATCCAGATTATCATTGTCGACGGCCTCTAACCTGAAGGCTCGCAAGAGCGCTCGACGGCCTCGTGCGGAGGCACGATCGGAGTGGTTCCGAAATGCTTCTCAAGATAGGTGACGCCGAACGTCACGATGTCCTGCGCGTCGAACAGGTAGCACTGAGCAAAGCCCACGACACCTTCTCGATGGCGACCGAGCTTCACGTAAGCATTTGCTATAGTTTCAACCGCATCCGGCTTTCCTTCGATAGCAAAGCAATCGAGAATGCCGTTTGAATCGTAATCCGATGCCGTTTTCCAGGCGACTTCACCGTCTCTTCCAAGCATCGGCATCTCATACGTCACCCACCGTTTGTTGGGGATATCGGCAACCGCCTCGGCGTAGTGCAATGCGGTAACGGAGTTTAGCGGCGCACCCAACAGCAGGGCCTTCCCGCCAAGGCGAACGAACCGCTCGACGGGCGATCCTTCCCCCAAGGCGTGACCGAGTTCGTGAGGCTCCGTCAGCGTTTCAGCCAGCGGACCAACCGCGACCATCGATGCATCGGGGTGCGCGCTGCGCCGCGCGCCGGGGGCTTGAACCAGAAATTGATTCAGCAGGCCGAACCCACGGTAAGTCCCGGCTGTTGCGGGATCGAACGGCAGCCAGGTACGGCGGGCTTCGTCATCCAGCCGAGCGCCATTCAGAGTCTCCTCGTAGGGTGATCGGTCCCACGACGCGTATCCCATCACAGTGCCAGTCGGCCCAACCGCGGAGCGTAACGCGGCAACGACCGTCTCCGCTCCTCCTTCGACCGGACCAATCGCTTTAAGTGAGGCATGCACCATCAAGAGGTCACCGGTTTGGACTCCGAGTTTTTGAAGCGCCTCCGTTATTGCCTTCCGCGTATGCATCGCGATATCTCCTCTAAACTGCAAAACACTATACGGGGTCTGACGCTCAGTGGAACGAAAACTCACGTTAAGGGATTTTGGTCATGAGATTATCAAAAAGGATCTTCACCT
>NZ_JAPDBM010000113.1:0-4245 GCF_027705265.1 Aeromonas sp. QDB11
ACTTTTATAAGAGCGCTAATTATTATTCAGTTAGTCTATTATGCATTAAGCTTTATAAATATTTACCATACAATACTAATTTTTGATAGGGTTGATGTTAATTATGTTTAGATGTTATAGGTACAGTCGCTCGTGTGCGCACTCATTTTAATAGCGTCATACTATTACGTTTAGCCTCGACTAGCTGCTGTTTCATTTTTTCCAGCTCTAGCTCCAAATCGTCTATGCGCTTATGTGCTTGGCGTAGTGCAAAAGATAACTGGTGATGCACCGCCGCCATCTGTTCTCGTTCCACCAGAAGCTTCTGGGCCTTATCGCGGTACTGCTCTTTGATCCTTATTGCTGTTTGCTTGGCTTGGTGTGCTTTTTCCAGTCCTGAAATCGGTTTTTTGCCTGTTTTTACCGCTTGGATGATCGCCTTGGCCGTTTTGATTTTCTCGATGACGCTCGGATAGTAGTAGCTGCTACCATTGCCCAGGTTTGCCTCTTCTTCTACTGCGCGTACACTGAGTTTGCGATGTTCAGGGATCCGCTCCGGCTTACCTTCTTGGATCCGTTGCAACGCGGCTTCCAAGCGCAGTTGCGTGTCGTCACTGTTCATAGATAGCTCGCCTCAATTGGGTGCTGATAAGCTTGGTAGTCGATATGATGATCGTGCATGACTTTCTCTGCGGCGCGGATCTGGGTGATACAGTGAGCGTATTCACCAAGGCTGACATTGACTTGTTCGCGTAAATAATTAGTGAGTCTGGTGTGGGTTTGCTGCCACCATTGGGCCTGCTGGGTATCGATTACGCTGCTACCGCTACTACAATCGACACAAAACGCAGGGTTTACTATACCGTCCATATCGCAGTTGTAGCCGTTCTTGCAGTAACTGTGCAAAGTACCATGTAGGCTCAGACGCTTTTCCTTGACCAACCTGTACAAATTTTCCCAGCTGCTGTAGATCACTGGTTTGTCGTCACGCATGGCTACAATTGCTTTGCCATAGCTGCCGCTTAGTGGTTCATCGCTATTGAACCACCTATCGTAGGTGGAGGTGGTATGCTCGATACCTGCTTCGTTGAGCAACCTGGTAAGATCGCTGTCTACTTGGACATCCTGTAAGCGTGCTGTGACTGCACCATTGCCATACCATTCGCTCATGCGTAGGTAGAGGTGCTTGAACTGCTGTTTAATGGCAATGGGATGTCCAAGATGGTTTCGTACCGCGAAGCAAGCAAATGTGCGACGGAACTGGTGTGTGGTAAATGGCCATGGGTGGCCTACCCTTACGCATGTCTCGATTAAGCCATTTTCGTGTGGATTGAGCCGTCTGCACTCTTCAAGAGCTTTCTCATCGATCACAGCCCCAACTTGCCTGGCGAATCTTTTCAATCGCTTATTCCATTGATTTCGCTCTATCACGATGGGAGGACTACTGCGCCTTTTCTGAGTCAGCCACAGACATGCAGCTTGCTCGTGTAACCCATCAGCCCTGGCTGGGTCACGTGACTGCTCAGCCATTTTAGATAACTGTTCGCGTTGATTTTCAGATAATGCCTGTGCAAGCTCGATGGCTTTTTTGACAATAGGGCTGCACAACCATTCCTCATATTTTTTTCCGGCTGCTAGTTTGTGTGTCGCAGCACGCAGAACGTTAAATTTTTGCCCATCGATTTCATATGTTACGAAGCTGCTTTTATGAAGCTCAAATAATTCACTGACACGCATGCCACTAAAGGCTCCACAACAGATAAAACAGGCGGCTTGTAATTGTCCACGCCAGCTTACTAGCCAGTCCCCATTAATTTTTTCGAGAGGAAGTAAGTCTGTATTTTTTAGTATAGTAGTTGCAATAACGGCTATATCATTTGGTAACGCAAAGTTAATTTCCTGACTGTACCTGTGAGTGTCCAGGTTACCATTTTCGTCATGCAGCCATTTCCACTGACCAGAAGCTATCTTTCGGTTGACCACTGCCCGACCTGCATCGTAGTTTTCTTGTAGCTTGCGCTCTAGTTCTATCAGTTTTTTTTGGTGTGGCCAGGCCTGTTCTACAAGATCGACGGCTTTGCCGTACAAAATATCAGCTAGGGTTTGTGGTATCGCCAAAGTCTGTCTTCTTTCCAGTTTGCCCTCGGCGGCTAACTTGTTGGCCAGTTCTTTGAATTGCAAGTCAGGAAGAGTTAAGCGAAATGGCAGCCAATCCCCGAGCCGTGTAACAGCAGAAAGTGATGAGAAAGTTTTTTCAATTGTGCTGCTGCTTAGTTCAGTCGATTCGAGGTCGCTCTCTAGCTGAGCCCAAACATCGGCTTTGTGGAGTTCGCAGATATCATCCAGATTTTGGTTCTGTAAACTTATAAGAACCCGCTTCAAGTCCAAATTAAATCTGGTTGCCAATGTAGTGAGCTTGCACCGTTTACCGCTGCGATGAGCGACATGATAAATCCAGCCATATACAATAAACTTGGCTTGTAACAGCAGCCCAGGGCTATCTATGAGGTGGTTAAAGCTTAGTTTGCGCTGAATATTTTCACCGCCTTTGTCGGTGGCAAATGGAGTACAGTCCCAGATGTCGTCGCCGAAGGATGCCACGACTTGACCATAGGCGTCTGTACATACTGGCACTTGAGCTAGCTCATCCCACTTCTGGTTGGCGAGCAATTCATTGAGATTCTGTCCTTTGGGGATATGTTCTGCGGGAAATTTTCTAGGCAGGTCTAATAAAATTGCCATGCTTGTTCCTTAAAACACGCCAACACTAGCTGCATCAGGCCACAATGGATGACGGCCATCGTTTGCCAATTTACGCTGCGCTTGGCGCAACACCTTGTTGTTAACCAATTTGAGCCGAGCTGAGATATTGATCAGGACTTGGCCAAAGTTCTTCTGATGATGTTGACTGTCTAGGTGCAGGTAAAGTGATTCTTCTAAGCACTCACGGAAGCTGAGTATGCACCAAAGGTCGCTGACTGATTCAACAAGTACTTGATGCCTGCACTCCCAGCATGCCAAAAGATCGGCGCAAGATAATCGTTCGCCCTCGGCCAGTAATCCTCGTTGGCGGGCTCGCGTAGTAAAACGCTGCGCTCTATCGCTATCATTGGTTTGGCAGTAACTGCCATTAGCACTGCGTGTGGGGGGCATGGCTCTTTGCACGTAAGCCTCGTAGGCGAGTACTTCTACCTTCTGAGCCTCTCGAACCTTTTGCTTTGCAGCGGAAACTCCCTGTCGATCACGCACCGCTTGCTCTAATGTATGACTAACATCACGGTTCATTTGGTTGTTTTCATGTGGGTTTCCGCTGCTGTAAGCCAACTTGACCACTTGGGGGGTGTTATCCAACAGCAGTGCCGCATACATTGGACCTTTTCGCGCAAGGGTCAAGTGACCCCCTGTAGCTCGAAAACGCTGCACTACTGGCCACAGGCGTTCACCTTGGTTGTCATACATCGGAAAATACCGAGCCAGCCATTTGCTCTTGAAGCCACTGAGCTTTCCACCGGTCATCATTACAGGTAACCCATTATTATTGGATGGCAGCAGCCAACCATCTGGCCTGGGATCGAGCAACCGTGAGGCTTCCAGTAGTTGATCGAAAAACTGGAGAGCATATTTCGGAACTTCCAACCTGTCATGATTACCGATTTCAACCGTTAAGGTTTTAAATGCTCTGCGCTTGAACGCAGGCATCTGATGCCAGTCATCAGACAGTTTGTGGCTCACAGTTTGTGGGCGCTTGAGCTGATATAAAACTGAACTATTGCTCCATGTGTAGTAACTGAGCAAGAAAGTTGCGGCATAGAACATTTTACTAATGCCAGAGCTCACCAGATACTGTTGACCTTTCCATTGAAACGTCATGGTTGCAGTGTGTTTATGAGCGTTTAAATGTAGCTTAGGTGCACTGACAAACTGTTGATGTAATTGCTTAAATAATCCACGCAAGAGCGGAAGCATTTGCATGAGATCGCTGTCGCTATATCCCTTAGTGGGCACACTTTGAGTTCGGCCTGATGATGGAATTATGTGGAACCAGGAAGTGACGGGCAGTTCCATCCATTGCAGTAGAGTGCTGAGGTGTGAACGTTTAGACGTTTCGGTACTGTCTTTTATTTCGCCACGGCGCTGTCGTGTACTGTTGTGCTGTAACTCACTTATAACGGCAGCTTCGGAAAGTGGTATTAGGCCATGTTTATCACAATAAGTGACATGAAGTCTGGCAGCGGTAAATATTGTAGTTTTAGTAGACAGCTCGGT
>NZ_JAPDBM010000113.1:4341-6106 GCF_027705265.1 Aeromonas sp. QDB11
CGACTCGGCATCTTCATGCCCGACAATAGCCTTATACAGGCTCTGTGCGAGGTCATCCCTTTTGGCATATTTCGCTTTTCCATTTTGGATATCCTTGGTTTGTGGCATGCCAAAATAGCGAAAACGGTTAAAGTCGAGATGAAGCGGTGAGTTATTACCACAGCGTCCAGAAATCGATAGGTGTGCAACCCAAGGGGATAGGAGAGCAACATCGTTACTCATTTCAAGCTTCCCGCAATGCCTGATGCATGATGTTATCCAAGATGGAGATTTTTTCTTTCAAGGCTTCCTTACGTTTGAGGTAGCGCAGGTACTTCCAGGTGGTTGATTCGTGGTTATGGCCCATCCACTGCATTAACAGATCGAGCGCTTCTGCCGGATCCAGTCCAGCAACTAGCAAGCTGTGTAGGCGATAGGTGGCATAGCTACAACGAAGATCGTGAAAGCGGTGGGTGAACGGGATCCCCATCGTTACCATAGAGCGGCGCAGCTCACCGAATCGGGCATCAACCACTTTGGGTAAATACGGGTTACCTTGCTGGCTGATAAACAATGGCTCATAGCTGTCGGAAGCCATTAATGCTTCGAGGCTTGCTTTGTTCAGCCCAAGAGGCTGCAACGGTAGCCGATTTTGCTCCGAGAACAACTTACGGTGCTGATTAAGATGAACCCTCAGCTTGTCTAGGCGAGCTAAGCGTCGTTCGTCGATAGCGTAGCGCTTCAACTCATGCAGCAGGGTATCGGTGATCTCAATAGTGCGTGTTTTGCCGTACTTGGTAGGTACGCCATTGCTGGGGCCTATCGTGATCTCGTAGTGAGTTCGCGAATCAGCACGTGGCACAGCCTGGTTAAGTGCGGTTAGTGTGAAACCTGAAGCTTCCTCAATCCGAAGGCCACACTGTGCGCCCAGCATTGCGATTAGACGTGTTTCTGGTGACTCAGTGCGTAGGCGCTGGGACAGTATATGCAGTGTATCCCGAGACAAGGGATTTAAACTTCGCACAGTCTTACTGGTCGCATCTTTAGGCACCTTGATACGTAGATCAGAGGTCTGCACTACAAACTCAGGCATCATGTGCGCGAGCATGCTACCGTTTTTCACCCGCACGAACTCAATCTCAAACGGCTTGTGGCTTTCGGTGATCGGGTAGTAGCGCTCACGGGCTGCCCACAGATAGAACTGAACCACATGGCTCATGTAAGTGTTAGCTGTTGAATATGCAAGTTTCCCCGCCTTGGCATTTTTTAGAAGATCATCATTGCGGAAGCGGTAGGTTGGCTTGAGCCCCTTTATTGGAGGGAAGTGATCCCAGGTCAACTCATGCTTGTCGAGAAACTCCCAGTAGCGGCGAAGCGCACGTGCATAGGAGCTGAGATCTTCAAGTCGCTTGGCTGCGGCTAAGTGGATAAACCACTGATTGACTGGTTCGACGTATTTACCATTGGTGTCATACAGAGTCGGCAGTGGCCCAAGGTTACGCCCACCTTCGAACTCTATGGGATCAGTGTCTATGTTGATCTCGCCGCCAATAAACACGTCGGCAGAGGTAACCAATGTAGCCATAGATGACCCCTATTATTAGTAGACTCGTGTTATGGGCACGACTCTCTTGCGTCGGGTGCCAGCCCCATCAAGAGCAGAATCTTCGTAGGGGGCTGGGCCAGAAAAAGGCCAGGAACCTATGGGTGCCCGACCAAGCATTTTTATTATTCCAGATTTTTTGAACGTGTGTAGGTGGTTTTTCTACACAATCATGTGAGGGTA
>NZ_JAPDBM010000114.1:0-5896 GCF_027705265.1 Aeromonas sp. QDB11
GGCATGGATGATTTTGTGAATGCGGCGCCGTTGTGGTCGTGGCAGGGGTGGTAGGATAGGCATCAACTCAGTCCTTTTGGTGTGGCTTGTTTTGTTTCGCGCCTAATGAGATCGCACAAACTGGACTGAGTTCCCTTCCTCCTGTGATCTACTATTCGGAACAGCTATTTAGTCTAATCAACTCGATGGGGGCGTAGCGCTCACCGGAGTTTGCCAGCAGCACGCACTTCTCATGCTCCGCCTGATAGGGGGTCATATTGTCGGTGTGGGCCTCTTTCAGAAAATCGACTGCGCCAGTGGCGGCAATCATGACGCGCTGACCCAGGTTCAGCACATTGCGGTTACGGTCATAGATCTTCATCTCATTCTCCTTTTCTTGTGTCCTGGCGGATGCGCGGGCGCCTGTCCAGGACAACGGCATTCAGCCTACGCCTCTGAAAAAAGGTGATTTATGTCACAGATCAAATAAGGGGCGATAAGGGACTCGCCGGTTCAGAAAGCGAGCATGGCCCCTTGGCCAGCGGTTGTCGCACGCAGCGGTGCTCCCCTGCCCTTTTCGTCGCGGCGGGCTCGAACCCGGCAGCGGTTGGGGTATATTGGTGGCCGATTAGCCAGTCTCATTCACTGTGGCCGCGCACGCAGGCCGCTGTTTCAACAAGATGGAGAGTGCTCATGAATCGCGACATTACCGCCCAGTTCATCAAGATGCTGACCAATCTGGATCACTGTCTGGCCAAGGCCGAGGCCCACGCCGCGGCGAAGCAGTTCAACGTGGAGAACTTCTTCGGCGAGCGGCTGATCGTCGATATGCTGCCGCTGTCCAAGCAGGTGCTGATCTGCTGCGATTCGGCCCGCGCCGTGGTCGCCACCACCAGCCACAGCGAGCTGCCGGCCATGGGCGATGAGCCCAAAACCATCGCCGATCTGCGCGCCCATATCGGCAAGACCATCAGCTATCTGCAAGGCAAGCTGGACGCGGACTACAGCCAGTATGCCAGCGGTCGTTACGTGCCCCACTGGGCGGGCGGCAAGGGGATGGATGGCCATACCTGCGTCCATGAGTACGGCATTCCCAACTTCTACTTCCACCTCACCATGGCCTACGCCCTGCTGCGCCGCGCCGGGGTCGAACTCGGCAAGCGCGACTATCTGGGCGGGCTCAACCTGCAATAAGCGCCGCTCGCCACAGGCGGCAAACAGATAGCAAAAGCCTGCCACGCGGCAGGCTTTTTTATATCGGGTGGTGCTGGGCTAGTGCGCAGAAAAGCTGCGCCCTAGAAGGGGCCATTGTTCTCGCGCAGCTTGTCGGGCAGGCCGTCGTGATCCCCCAGCTCGCGCTCGGGTACGTCATCCCAGTGCAGCTTGCCGAGGGTGATATTACGCTCGGGGTGCACGGCGTAGTGGATGCGGTTGTCCTCCCGATCGGTATCGCCGATGCAGAGCAGCCGGACGATCGCTTCGGTGTTGTTGATAAAGGCGTGGGCCAGCCCGTCACCGGCCTTGAAACCCACAGAATCCCCCGGTTGCAGCCGATAGAGCACGCCATCGAGCCAGACATCCGGCGTCCCTTCCAGCACGTGAACAAACTCATCTTCGGTCTTCTCGGCATGGGGCCAGCTGGTGCGATGGCCCGGCTCGACGATCTCGTGGTGAATGCCGATGCGGCTAAAGCCGAAGTGCTTGCCGAGGGCGCAGCCGCGAGAAAGGGGCTCCTGACTGCCGGAGTAGTAGCGCGGCGTTTGCTCTTGCAGCTCGCTCCAGTGTTTGATGCAGGGGTGGCGATTCATAGTGGTTCCTTTTCTATGAGGATGCGGTCACGGGAAGGGTCATCCTAACTGCCTGAATGCGGCGGAGAAAAGCAGAAATCGGCAGCCGATTTCACCGCTGACAGCGAAACGGCGGACTCGGCGACGGGTCGATCGCCTATCCCGCAAGGGCTGCGCAGCCATGTGACCGGCAGTTGCGCGGGCAAAAATAGAGACTAAAAGAGGGAGCCACAGGCTCCCTCTCTCGATCTGTCTGCACCCGTTTTCTGAGGCTGATTCTCCGCTCTTATTTCCCCAGATTGTCCGCCAGCTGTTTGGCACGGCTGGCCGCCCACTGGTCGATCATCTTCTCCATCTCCTCAGCGGTGATGGGCTCATCCTTGTGGGTAGTATCCGTACTCTCACGGGCATCCATCACCCGCACCAGCAGCTTGCCGCTCCGGGAGTCGAGCAGCTGGGCCATGCTGCCCACCTTGAGCAGGTAAGGCTCCTTGCCGATCACTTCGCGGGTGACGTTGATGGCGATCTTGGCTGGCAGCAGGTCACGCAGTTTGGGATCGGGGCGGGTCAGGTCGAAGTTGGTGACGGCGGCCTGGATCCGCATGACCTTCGGGCCGGGGGCGGTGGCGATCTTGACGCCCTGCTTGATCAGCTCGCTCTGGAACTTGTCGTGGTAGTAGCGGCCAATCTGGTTCTGTTCATTGGCGGTCAGCAGATACCACTGACCGTTCTCCTGACGAATAAACTGCAGCGGATCGAGCAGCACCTCATTGTATTGGCGCAGGTCAACACCCGGCTCCTTGTAGACACGCTGATTGGGGTTGCTCTCGCTCTGCTGGAAGGCTGTCAGCGGGATCGCCTGCAAGCTGTGGGATACCTGATTCTTGACGGCGCAGCCACCCAGCAGGGCCGCAGCCACGGCAACCATCACGACCTTTTTCATATTTGCTCCTGCATTTTACTGTTTGTTTTTGCTGTGGATTTCGCACCACATGGCTGGAGAACCCGTGCCGGATGCCGCCAATGTCACAGAGAAATAACCTATTCATCACCTTCCCACAAGGGACAGATCAGGATTGTTCAGCTCACATCCAAGTTGTCACAATTGAGGCACTTTTGTACAGGGTCAGCCAGGGTACGAACGGCAATCTGGCGAGGGGTTGATTGTTTAATCCGGCTAAATGGGGCTGCGAAAAGCGCTCAGGTTTTTTCAAACGATGCGAGCCCGCGGGCGGCGTGAGTTGCACGGGGAGATACCTCAGAACGGTCGATGACCGATCACCAGCCATGCTGCGCAAACAGGCCTGCCGCCGGACACGCGGCAGACCCACTCATCAGTTATCCAGATCCCGGGGACCCTGCTTGACCGTCAGGCCACCAGCTCGGCCCCCATGCTCGCCAGAATGGAGAGGCTGACCACCGCAAACAGCACGCCGGTCACCAGATTGAGCGGCCGCTGCACCCGCAGCAGCAGGCGCTGGGCGCGATCGGTGGAGAGGCTCCACGCCAGCAGCCCGAACCAGCAGAGGGAGATGATAAAAAGCTCGCCCACCAGCAGGCCGCGGGTCACCCCGTCCACCTGCGGCGTCACCATGGCGGCCAGCAGACCGATAAAGAACACCAACGCCTTGGGGTTGAGCAGATTGGTGGCGATACCGGCACGCACGCCCCTGCCCCAACCGCGCAGCTCGTTGGCGGCGCTGGCCATCACGGTGCCGCTCTGCTGGCGAGCCGCCATCAGGGCGCCCCACCCCAACCAGCCCAGATAGAGGGCGCCGCAGCACTTGATCACCATAAACAGCAGCGGGTGGCTGGCGATCAGCATGCTGATCCCGGTCAGGCTGAAGGTGGCGTGCACCATGATCGCCAGCGAGATGCCCAGCGCCGCGCCAAGGGCGGTCGGCCGGTGCAGGCTGGTGCGCAGGATCAGGGCAAAATCGGGGCCGGGGCTGGCCAGTGCAATCAGGTGCATCAGGCCGAGGGTAACGAACAGACTGGTCAGCATAACAACTCTCGCTTTAACGACGGAGAGTCAGCATGGCGGATCAGCGGGGGGCGCGGCTTGTAAAAGATTGCATCTGGGCACGAAATTCGGCGGGCGTCAGACCGAATGCCTGACGAAAGCCGTGGTGGAAGTGACTCTGATCGAAGAAGCCGACCGCCAGCGCCACCTCGCTCACCGCCATGCCGCTCGCCAGCAGCCGTTTGCCCTGCTCCAGCCGCAGCCGTTTCAGCCAGGCGTAGGGAGTCATACCGCTGCGTTTCTTGAACTGGCGCAGGAAGGCGAAGCGATCGAGCCCGAGCAGCCCCGCCAGCTCTTCCAGCGAGTGGGGTTCGTCGAGGGCGGCCATCAGGTAGTCGCGCAGGAATCTCAGTTGGGGATCCGCCAGCTGATGCACCTCGGGGGCCAGATGCAGCAGCTCCCCCAGCAGGGCGAGCAGCTGGCTCTCGATCAGCAGGCCATCGGCCTTGGGGTTGTCGAGATAGCCGTGCAACTGGGCAAAGCCTTGATAAAGGTCGGGTCGGCTCTGCAATCCCTTGTCGAAGAAGGGTTCCGGCTGCTCCGGCAGCCAGAGTGCCAACTGCTGCGGATCGATGGCGAAGACTCGCACCTCGTACCCTTCCGGCAGCAGGCTGAGGCCGTCGTGCACCTCATCCGGGTTGACGGTAGAGAGCACCCCGCGCACCAGATGGTGACTCTTCCCCTTGTGAATAAACTTCTGGCCACCCCGCTGCACCAGCCCGATATGGTAGTCGAGATGGACATGGCGGCCGTAGCTGAACGCCCTGTGGTGGGAGTGCGACAGCTCGACACCCGGCAGGAGTGGGGATTGCCAATAGCGGATGAGGGAATCGGTGGTATTCATGGGTTATAGATACACCAGAAGCGGGCGTTGGACTTGTAGATTATTGCACGCAACCCCCTCTCAACGCCCCCACAGCCGCGGGGTCGACTCCACCAGCGAAGCGAGCGGCACCCGCTCCACCACCTGACGCATATGCTGCACCAGCTCGGGATTGGCATCCCCCAGCGACCTGGTCAGCACGATATGCACCTCCAGCGGAGTGACCGGAAGGTAGATGAGGCGGGTCACCGCAGAGAGCCGGGCGCGAAAATGGTTGGCGGAGATATCGTTGGAGAAGAGCGCGGCATCGATGCGCCCGCGCAGCAACTTCTGCATGTTGCCATGCTCCCAGTTGAGCTGGGAGAGGGTGTCGATATGGATCTGTGGATGCTGCAACAGCGGCGGCACGATCGCCTGACTCGACCAGCCGATGGTGGTGCCGTAGAGATCTTCCTGCCGCTCGACCGAGTGAAGTCGCGATGGCACCAGTACCACCAGCACCGGCCGCAGCAGCAACAGGTGGGGGTCGATATAGCGAAAGTGACGGGCACGCTCCGGACTGTAACTCAGCAGCGGGGTCAGCTCGCACTCGCCGCTCTCGAGGTTGCTCAGCAGCCGCGCCACATTGAGCCCCTGCCACTCGATGGTGCGCCCGATCACGGGTTCGATATGACGGCGAAAGTAGTCGATCACCGGCCCGGAGACCTTGCCCTGCTGATCGATGGTGACCAGCGGCGCCAGCTGGAAGACACATCCCCGCAGTGGCGCGTTGACCGCCACGGCCTGGCTGATGGTCATAAAAGGGAGAAGAAGTGCCGATAGCAGTAATACCAAACGCATACCCGAACGAGAGATGCCCATAAGTGCCGACCCGATGCCCCGATAGCCATCAGCATGGCACAAGGCAAAGGGGCCGGCTATCTGCTCCCGCCGTTCTGTGGTCCTTGTTCCCCCCAATTTCCACCGACATCAACCACACTCACTATTGTCAATGAGATCAACAAAATCATTGTTTTGCTTGGCTTTTTCTCATTGGATATATTGCCACCTCAATTCATCCATTCCGCTTGGCCGGTATCTTTATGAGACTGTTACTGATTGCTTTGTCCTTTTTTGCTGCAACTGCCAGCGCCAATGAAAAACCACCCGTGCCTTACTATGACTGGGGCGGTTGTCCGTTTGAAGGGTGCACCTATCAGCAATGGACCCGACATTCCGCACCTGATTTAGGAATAAATTTGCCGATAGCGCTCACCCAATACCTCCAAAATGATCTGCTGGTCT
>NZ_JAPDBM010000115.1:0-5218 GCF_027705265.1 Aeromonas sp. QDB11
AGGCGCTGTTCAAGTCGTGGTTTGTTGACTTCGACCCGGTCCATGCCCGTGCTCGTGGCGAGCAACCAGCAGGTCTGGCCCCCGAGGTTGCCGCCCTGTTCCCCGACAGCTTCGAAGAGTCCGCGCTTGGCATGATACCGAGGGGGTGGAGAGTTTTGTCCTTCACTGAAACGATTGATGTTATTGGGGGGGGCACGCCAAAAACCTCTATCAGCGAGTATTGGAATGGGGACATTCCTTGGTTTTCTGTAGTTGATGCTCCAGCAACCACAGACGTGTTTGTAATCGAGACTGAAAAGCACATCACTTGCGAAGGCTTGAACAAGTCATCAACCAAATTATTGCCTGTGGGAACTACTATCATTTCGGCGCGAGGCACTGTAGGTCGACTTGCTCTGGTGGGGCAAGCAATGGCGATGAACCAGTCCTGCTATGGCTTATCTGGTAAGGCCGGTGATGTGTATTTCACTTACTTCAGCACGCATCGCCTTGTTGAAACCTTAAAACAACGGACCCATGGTTCCGTGTTCGACACAATCACTCGAGATACCTTAGCTGGAGTTTCGGTGGTCTATCCACAGACCATCGTAATTACCGCTTTCGAGGAGACTATTGCTCCGGTGATGGAGCGCATCAAGGAAAACCTAATACAAGCTCGAACCCTCGCGACCCTACGCGACACCCTGCTACCCCGTCTGATCTCTGGCCAACTGCGCTTGCCGGAGGCTGAGGCTATGGTCGAAGGGGCAAGCTGACGTGGCAGATATAAAGACATGGCGTGAGATACAGGCCGATTACAGCGACACCCTGATTGTGGGCAATGGCGGCAGTGTCGCTGTCGATCCCTGTTTTCGTTACACCAACCTGTATCAGCAGGGCTGTGAGCACGGATTTATCCGCCCTGCCGCACAGGAGGTGTTTGATCAATTCGCCAAGAATGACCGTGATTTCGAACGAGTGTTATATCGCCTATGGCAGGCTGACTATATCAATCAAAAGTTTGAGCTGGCCAAAATCGAGCGTGACAAAGTTCGCAACGCCTATACAGATGTGCGGCGGGCGCTGATCGATACCGTAAAAGACATTCATCCAGACAAGGCTATCAGTGACCAGCAAGGGCTTGCCCATATTGGCCGCTTTATGGCAGGTTTTTCGACGGTATTCAGCCTCAACTACGACTTGATAGTCTATTGGGCATCACTTAATGCTCGCCAAGCCAATGGTTGGCGTTTTGAGGACGGGTTCACCATTGATAAGACGCGCGCGACAGACCCCAAATTGATCAAGCAATGCTTCAACGCGTCATTCCCTGCTGAACTTGAGCCCGGAGTGACCAGAGTCTTTTATCCTCATGGCAATCTTGCGCTCTACCGAACTCAAGGTGGCGAGGAAAGTAAGCTGATGGCCGACAATAGCGACCCATTAAGCCTTATCACCCAGTACTGGCGTGATAATGACGGTCAACCTCTGTTTGTGTGCGAGGGCTCGTCAGAGAGCAAGATCGCCGCGATAAATAGCTCCCGATATCTTTCCCATGTGTATCAACATGAATTACCTCGCCCCAAAGACAGCATGACTATTTATGGCTGGAGCATTGGCAAACAGGATCGTCATATTCTTGAGCAGCTGGCGTTATCACCATGCCGTCGCGCCGCGGTGTCTGTGTTTGCTGGTAACAAGACACCAAAAAAAATTGAATCCGAAAGGGTGCATATGGAAAAAATGCTAAATGATGCGGGCATCAAGGAGGTTGTATTTTTTGATGCCACCAGTGCGGGGTGTTGGAACCATGCTGACTAAAAGAGGTGACTGCTGATGTCATTTGATCGTAACCAGCCCTATAACGACCTGCCATTGCTGCCCCCCATCATCGAGCTGGAGACCAAGGCGGTGTTGAAACAAGCCATCGCGGCCAACCGGGTATTGGCCAATCTGCGCGGGCTGGCGGCCAAGATCCCCAATCAGGGGCTGCTGATTAACAGCATCATCTTGCAAGAAGCGCGGCTCTCATCGGAAATCGAGAATATCGTCACCACCAATGACGAGCTGTATCGCGCCGCCGCCAACCGCGATGGCAAGACAGATCCTCACACCAAAGAGGTGCTGCGCTACCGTGAGGCGCTCTATCATGGCTTCCATTCGCTCAAGGATCGCCCGCTCAATACCAACCTGTTTATTGAACTGGTTCGGCTGATTAAACAGGTGGATATCGGCATTCGCGCCATCCCCGGTACGGCCCTGAAGAGTGACCGAGGTGAGGTCATTTATACCCCACCCGTTGGAGAGCAGGTGATCCGCGACAAGCTGGCCAATCTTGAGCAATTTATCCATGCCGAGGATGAGCTGGACCCGCTGGTCAAGATGGCGGTGATGCATTATCAGTTCGAGGCGATTCACCCCTTCCCCGATGGTAATGGCCGTACCGGTCGCATCCTGAACCTGTTGTATCTTGTTGAGCAGCAACTGTTGGATATCCCGGTGCTCTTTTTGTCGCGCTACATCATCGCCAATCGGCAGGAATATTATGCCGGCCTACGGGGCATCACCGAAGCGCAGCAATGGGAACCCTGGGTGCTGTTTATGCTCAGGGCTGTGGAGAGCACGGCACAACAAACCTTTGAGCAGGTCAATCGCATCCTGAGTTTGATGGAAGAGGTGCGCGAGCGGGTGCAGCGGGAGGCGGAGGCCATCTATAGCAAGGATCTGGTCGAACTGATTTTTATGCAGCCCTACACCAAGATCGGGTTTCTGGTCGATGCCGGTATTGCCAAACGCCAGACGGCCTCTCGCTATCTGCAAACACTGGCGACGATGGGCATCTTGCGGGAAGAGCAGGTTGGCCGTGAAAAGTACTACATCAACGATGCGTTGTTCGCCGAGTTGACCCGCTAACCGATCAGGGTGACGGGATCGACATATCACCATGACGTGTCGATTTTTCGGCTTTTTTTAAACATATTTTCGCAACCTGTCGATCCCATCGACAGATGGGGGTGACGAGTCGATATGTCACCCGTTGTGACGCTGAGCAGGTTGGGCATACCCGAATGGCAGAGGCCATGGGGGTGCCAGGGATCGTCTTGAGGGATTGAGCAACAATGACCGAAGATCAGTTGGAACAAGAGGTGCTGGGGTGGCTGAGCGAGGTGGGCTATCGCGTGGTGTGTGGCTACGATGTGGCCCCCGATTCTGATAACCCGTGGCGTGAGCAGTTCCAGCAGGTGCTGCTGAGCGAGCGCTTGCGGGAGGCGATTGCCCGGCTCAACCCCTCCGTGCCGCTGGTGGCGCGTGAAGATGCGCTGGCGCAGGTGGTCAATCTCGATACCCCGGCGCTGCTGTCGGCCAACCGGGCATTTCACCGCTTGCTGGTGAATGGGGTGCCGGTGCAGTACCAGCGCGATGGCGAGACGGTGGGGGACTTTGTCCGCCTCGTTGACTTCGAGCAGCCCACCGCCAACGAGTGGCTGGCCATCAACCAGTTCTCTATCAAGGGGCCCAAACACACCCGCCGCCCCGACATCATCCTCTTCATCAACGGGCTGCCGCTGGTGGTGCTTGAGCTCAAGAACCCGGCCGATGTGAATGCCGACATCTGGAAGGCGTTTGATCAGCTGCAGACCTACAAGGAGCAGATCCCCGACCTGTTTCAGTACAACGAGATCCTGATTGCCTCCGATGGTAGCGAGGCGCGGATGGGGTCGCTGTCGGCCAATGCCGAGCGCTTTATGCAGTGGCGCACGGTGGATGGGGTCAACCTCGACCCCTATGGCGAGTTTGGCGAGCTGGAGACCATGGTGCGCGGCATTCTGACCCCGGCCATGCTGCTCGATTACCTGCGCTTTTTCGTGTTGTTTGAAGACGATGGCCGCTTGGTCAAGAAGATCGCCGGTTATCACCAGTTTCATGCCGTACGCGCGGCGATCACCCAGGTGGTGGCGGCGTCGCGCCCCGGTGGTAGCCATAAGGGCGGGGTGGTGTGGCACACCCAGGGCAGCGGCAAGAGCATCACCATGACCTGCTTTGCGGCGCGGGTGATGCGCGAGGCGGCGATGGAGAACCCGACCATCGTGGTGATCACCGACCGTAATGACCTTGATGGCCAGCTGTTCGGGGTGTTTTCCCTGTCGCAAGATTTGATCCGCGAGCAGCCGGTGCAAGTGGAAACCCGTGGAGATCTGCGCAGCAAGCTGGCCAATCGCCCCTCCGGTGGCATTGTGTTTGCCACCATTCAGAAGTTTATGCCAGGCGCGGATGAAGACAGCTTTCCAGTGCTGAGCGAACGAGCCAACATCGTGGTGATTGCCGATGAGGCGCACCGTACCCAGTACGGCTTTAATGCCACACTCAAATTGCCCAACCAGATTGCAGAAGGGGCAGCGCGCTATCAAGTCGGCTATGCCCAGCACTTGCGCGACGCACTGCCCAACGCGACGTTTGTGGCCTTTACCGGCACTCCGGTATCGAGCGAAGACCGAGATACCCGCGCGGTGTTTGGCGACTACATCCACATCTATGACATGCAGCAGGCCAAGGAAGATGGCGCGACTGTGGCGATCTATTACGAGTCACGCCTCGCCAAGTTGTCGCTCAAAGCTGACGAACTGACCCACCTAGATGACGAAGTAGATGAACTGGCCGAGGATGAGGAAGAGAGTGAGCAGGCCAAGCTTAAGTCACGCTGGGCCGCACTGGAGAAGGTGGTGGGCAGCAAGCCTAGGATAGAGCGGGTGGCCGCCGATCTGGTGGCCCACTTCGAGGAGCGCAATCAGGCGCAGCATGGCAAGGCGATGATGGTGGCCATGAGCCGCGAGATCTGCGTGCACTTGTATGATGCCGTGGTGGCCCTGCGCCCCGACTGGCATGACCCGGACCCCGACAAGGGGGCCATCAAGATCGTGATGACCGGTAGCGCCTCTGACAAGGCGTTGCTGCGCCCCCATATTCATCCAGCCTTGGTCAAGAAACGGCTGGAGAAGCGGTTCAAAGACCCGAGTGACCCGCTCAAGCTAGTCATCGTGCGCGACATGTGGCTGACCGGCTTCGATGCGCCCTGCGTACATACCCTTTATGTGGACAAGCCGATGAAGGGCCACAACCTGATGCAGGCGATTGCACGGGTGAACCGGGTGTTCAAGGACAAACAAGGCGGGCTGGTGGTCGATTACATCGGGATCGCCAACGAGCTCAAGAGCGCCATCAAGGAGTACACCGCCAGCAA
>NZ_JAPDBM010000116.1:0-5155 GCF_027705265.1 Aeromonas sp. QDB11
ATGACAGGGAAGCTATCGATGTTGAAAGCGTCAAAGAACAGTACGACATGGTGGTTGCCGCTATTGGAAGCAGTGGCCCATAGAGCGCTGACAGAAATAAGGGAAAGACTGGAATGGGCAGCTGATTATTTGGCCAAGAACGCTTGCCGAACCAAGCAGAGAAAATCGATACAGAACAGGACCTTGGAAGGAGTTTTAAAGGGACTCAACGCTTAAGGTCCTGTACATGAACCAGGCTACTGGCAATTGCCGGAATGCCCGCACTCAGATAATGAATATGCCTACACAATATATCTACCGATGTTGATTGATTTTTTAGTAATTGAGTCTGGCATAGCAGGCGGATAAAGCGGTTCCAAAATGAGCTATTAGAATCGCAACTCGCCAATAACATAGATCCATTTTTGGTCACTCGCCGACCGATAGTTGTTTCACGCTCAAATAATGCTAGCGTTGCAAATGTTCCTACCAGCATGATCGGCACACCGACTCTGTTGAACAATTCCTCGACAAATTTTATCGACGTTTTTTCATTGATACTTAAAACTTCATTACGGGAGGATTTGGCTAGATTTTGGGCCTCATCAACGACTACCAACCCAACACTATGACCGATAAGAAGCTTGCGCACTATGGTAATTAACTCATTAACAGACCTATTACGGTGTTCATATGCATATGCTTGTCCGGTCACCTCATCCAGCGCCTCCAGCATATTCAACAGCAGCGCTTTTTGACCACGACGCTCGTGAATTTCTACATACAGATACGTTACCTGAGATTGATCAAGCGTATGCTCCTGCCCCTTGTGGTCGGTATAATTGAAATGTTCAATAACTTGATCAAATAGTTTCAGAATACGCCTTACCATAAATGATTTACCACGACCACTCAGTCCAATCAACAAATAACTCTGCAATACAGAATAGAGTTCCAAGCTTGATAAATATGCAACCTGATTGGGATTGGTCTTGTCTCTATCGATAGCCGTCAGTATCCGCCGTATATCTGTTCGCAGAGGATTGCGTTTATCATACCCCGCTTCAATCATGCGTCGCATGACATCATATAAACGATATGCCTCGTCTTGAACGGCATAAACATCATTCAATTGATCGATCAGGGTTCGGATATAATAACCATGAAGTGATGCATCAACACCAGTCAAATCAACATTGTTAATAAAAGGCAACTCGCTGAGTGCATAAAACTGCTGCATTGTTAATGGCTGACCCAGCGCCTCAATTAATGGGTTGTCTCGATACTGTCGATTAGGATGCATATAATAATTTGGCTGGCTCATTGTTCGTCTTCCTGAAAGGATATTACTGTCGGATCATTCAAATTTTGTTTAGATTGCAGCGATTTGGGCCGATGGATTTGATCCCGGTTGTCGACCCCAGAGAGATCGGCATAAATGGCTTGCATTTCATTATGTCGCTGCTGTACAGCCTCAATATGCTTGAGGGTTTTCATCCCTGGCTGAATGCCTTTAGCATTGGATTTTTTAAGATGGCGACTTTCTGCTCTAATCGCATCATCACATTGTTTTAAATCCATTTCCAATAATGCACGTGCATCAAATCTGCTTTCATCTAGAATAGCCAGTTGTTCTTTGACAATCGCTTGACGGCGCATGACATTGGCCCAAATTTGATTTTTATAGGCTTCGCTACGATCAGTCAAATCCAGTTGGAGGAGCTCTCCACTTTCGTCATCTCCATACCAGATATGATTAGTGCTGATATCGGTATATCGAACCTTTATTTTGAAACGACCAATATTTTTTGCTCGGTCAAGATAGCCCCTACGTACAATTTCATTACAATTATAATATAAACCTTTGAAGAACACTCCCTGAGACCTAACTGTTGCCTCTGCTTCCGGCAACAATGCGTATCGTAGGCGATTTGTTGAAACTCGTGGTTTCAATATCGCCTGCTCCATCCCCCAATCCCAAACACCACGAGATGTAAAAACCACACCATCTCGCGACATCTCAAAATTATGAGATAGGACTCTTTCCCTGTTATTGTTGGTAAATATGATACATTTTATCAGTCGAACCATAAACTGTTCATAGGTATACAAAGAATTACGGGATGCATGTTGGTCTTCTTTTTTTGGAGATTTTACAACCTTGCCAGAATCAAAGGGAATCGCTAGAGACTGAATAATATCAAAACTCTTCTCAACCGTGCCTTTCATATCACCACGATGATATGCATTAAAATTGCCTACAGTAATACCAATTTGACCGCGAAGGAGGGAAGCTATATTGCTATCAGTATTCTCTGAACCTCGGTCTAACGTTAATTCACGACAAACCTCCTGGCAGGGCCAATCAGACTCAGCTATTTCATAGCCATACTGTCTACAAAATTCGACCTTATTACTCATAGCATTAAATAATGCCTGACTGGCACCGTGCCAACAAGGACTATCAAAACCAACATGAATTCCCACAATCATTCCACTGAAACTATCAACAACACTATAGATTACAGGTCGTCCTATACTGACTAGTTCATCTTTGCTGTAGGAATATCGAATATATATATCTGCAATAGTACTATCAATTTCGTAGCGCGATGCCGGTCCTCGGAGTCCCGCTCTCGCGAGCCCGGGCTTGCCGGCGTAATCTCGATCATAATTTATACTACCTACCCGTTTTTTCAAAAACGTCAACTGATCAACATATTTAGTAAGCTGGCGCTTGAATGATTTGGGAGAAATAAGATAATTTCTGGGTAGTAACATTTTGAACGGTTCAGCAATATCCTCGTCCGGGGCTCCCATCGGGCGCAACTCTGTCGAAGCATACTCCATACAAAAATCCAAATACAACCGAGAAAGCTGGACTTCTGTCCCCGAGCGGATTTTCTTGGAGAAGAATACTATATTTTTAATGTCTTGTTGGGTAATGCCACGGTAAGATTTACCATAAAGCGTTTCGCGCCCTCGTTTTGATGCAAGACAAACTTTCCCCTTTTCCAGCTCCAGGTATGTAGTAGGCAACTGGTGATTTTTGCCACATGCGAAGTAATTAGGTAATAGCGCATTTGGAATGCCACCACATCGGAAGTAGCGATTCAATTGACTAGTGACATACTTTTTACTTTTTCCTGAACGATCAATGAGTAGTTTCAAAATCCCGCTTGAGTCACCATATAGATAACGATGCCTCAGTTCATGATCGCTTATTAGGGGTTCAAGCGTAGCAAGTCCTTCATCACGTTTTTTTATCCAGCTTGGATTTAAGTTATTATCTGCTTCATAGATGATTTTTGGAAAATCATGATCTGCTATATGTCTACGCCCTTGAGAAATATCATTTTCAACTTCGTCAAGCGACAAGGTAAATGGCCGTTTCGGTGAAACGAGTAGCAATTCAGTTACAGCTAGCCGCATTGTATCCCAGCAGATATCAATGATCAGCAGCTCGGAACTATTTTTGGTATCAGACACGATCTTTTGGTTAACCCGCATTAGACCTCCGTATTACTGACAGAGGACGGTATAACTCGATTCGTTGTGTCAAATCGATATTCAAACGACCGGTATAAACCGCGTGCTGGAACAAACACTGCACCTGAAATTTATCAATATTAAGTTCATAGGCTACCTGATGAATTAACATCAGCAGCGTGGATAAAGGGGTTGCTATCATGTGGTGCCTAAACCGAACAATAACATTGGCATAAAATTCTGCCGAAACCTGAATCAGTTCAGCCTCATCAAAACATTCTCGTAGAAACTCTAAATTGTAAATAATGGTGGCGTCAAAACTCTTCTCTGTTATCAACACATGATCAATATTTTGAGTACGCCAATACTCAAGGGAAATTCGCTCTTTTGCCAATGTACGATTAACAACACGGGGGGATGTTATTTCTGGATCCAGCGCATCAGAATATTTGAAGCTATATGGACTCAATATATGCTTCCCTGCCTCCGTTTGCCGAATAATGACAAAATCCTGAGTCATAGTTTTGGCTGGGATGCGGCCACCATGATTACCTCGTTCTTTATAATTACCTGGATGGACAACGTTCAGAGAGGCAGCAATTTCTAGAGTTTGATGCAGTGGTAACGGATACTGTTCGAGAATGTCGATAACAGTTGGATCGCGTTCGAAATAGAAAAATGGTGCCCTCTCGCCACGACTCAGCAGATGATGCTCACGTCTCGTTTTGTGACTATACACAATCTGCCCCTGACCATAGGTATGGGACTGCCGCACCGTGACCCAGGGGCGATACCCCGAAGCTTTGATGTCTCGGTTATACCGTGCTGTTTTTGCGATCTCCGCATCGGTGACGATGGGCTGCTGAACCGTTTTTTGCTGCATGACTACTCCTACCTGACCTGCATACAACCTAGTAACTGGGCAGGGGGTCGTCAACCGCAATAGTGCACGTAAGGCGTTGTTTTTACTTATTTATTTTTATAAATAATAACTATCGACGCTATCATGGCAAAAATGCCACACTCAACAAAATTTCATTTTTTATATTAAAAAACATATAGTTATAAAAAATCACATAAGCATACATAATCACGAATATTTATTTTTATAAATAATAAGTAAATGTTTTTTATTCCTTTTTTGACATAAGAGGGTGGCGGATATAGAACATTATTCTGAAGCGATTGATGATTCCGCTCAGAAAAAATGTCCGTTTTTGGCTACAAAAGGCTCCATGCGAAGAGCAATCAATGCATCCACACCAAAAAATTCAGCCCGGCAAGGGTGGCCTGCCGGGCTGTGGGTGACTGACGAGCTGATAACTCACGTCAACAAGCGGTTAGCCATGCCATCCAGCTTCGCTTTGGTCTTTTCCCAACCGGGCATCACCTGACCCATCAGCCGGTAAAAGTGCTCGCTGTGGTTGTGCTCGGCAATATGGCAGAGCTCGTGCAGGATCACGTAATCGATACACTCGCGGGACGCTTTGACCAAATGCGGGTTGAGCGTGATCCGGCCATTGGGGGAACAACTGCCCCACTGGGTCTGCATGGTCAGGATGCGCAGTGGCGGACGCTCGGTGACCCAGATGGCCTGCTCGAGCATGGCGTTGAGGCGTCTGGCAAACACCTCTTTGGCACGGGCCTTGTACCAGTCAGCGAGCAGTGCATGGACTTTCTCGGCTCT
>NZ_JAPDBM010000117.1:0-5062 GCF_027705265.1 Aeromonas sp. QDB11
TCGTCATGCACGACAAGGGTGACTTCTATAGCGCGGAGCGTCTCGCTCTCGCCAGGGAAAGCCGAAGCCTCCATAAGGTCATTGAGCAATGCTCGCCGCGTCGTTTCATCAAGCTTTACGGCCACAGTAACCAACAAATCAATATCGCTGTATGGCTTCAGGCCGCCATCCACTGCGGAGCCGTACAAATGCACGGCCAGCAACGTTGATTCCAGATGGCGCTCAATGACGCTTAGCACCTCTGATAGTTGGTTCGAAATTTCGATGGTCACCGCTACCCTCATGATGTCTAACGTTGGAGCTTAGGGGCAGGCACAGGCGGCGCATAAAATGCGAAGCATGCGCCGACTGGGACTGTCCAGCGACCGCAGGGAGCGACCTTGAGCGACTTGTTAGCCACCAATGATGCCCTCACTTTCCATGATTTTGGTGGGAATGGATTTTCTTAGCGGCAACTTACTTTCGTTGTCTATATCCATGTTAAAGGCGAAAAAGTAAACCTCTGTCTCCTTCTCAACCCACCCAACCCACCATGCGACACCAGGATTTGACTCAGTTCCCACACCAGAAAAACCAGTTTTTGAATGCACTAGATATTCAGGTGCCGCCTCCGTTACCAAAGCCTCTTTTACTATTAGCTGGTTTTCTTTAGATGCTGACAATTTATTTAAATATAGAGACTCTAGAAACTCCACTTGATTAACTGCGGAAATTCTAAGCTGGCCTTCCAACCAGAATTTGTCAATGCCACCACTGATATTCTGGTTGCCATAGGAAAATTTTTTAAGGTATTTCTGCATTCTTACTTCGCCAACTTCTCTGGCGATTTGTTGAAATACGGGAACAGCTGAAACTTGTATTGCCCCTCTTAAGGTCAAGTCTCTTTCCCATTGCTTCATGGCTCTTGGCTTTCCGTCCCATTTGAAAACCTGATGCTCATTCTTTATGACACCAGTTTCTAGGCCGATAATTGCGTTGGGGATCTTAAATGTTGATGCTGGAAGATATTCCTTTGATGCACGAGCTAAGTCATTGGTAGCGCAGGATTTACTGCTACTTTTACAAAGCACGAAGACACCATTGACGGCTTCGGCAGAGAACTCTTTGTTCCAAGACGTATTTTCTGTAATTGAACCAGCTAATGCCGTACTCGAAAGACACGCGATAATTACATATGCGGCAAATGTTTTCATGGCACCTTCTTGGTGGCTAACGCCGAGTTCAGCGGCAGTTTTTAAGTTGTGATTTTGTGGATAATTTTTGCGTAGCAAAACCACAAAAGCGCGACTTAAAAACTGTCCAACGCAGGCGCGAAGCGCCGGAGTGATGCTGCAACGACTTGTTAACCTTTTTGCCAAATTTGATAAGTATAATTAATATTTGACGAATAGAATTGCTCAAATACCAAATTGAAATTAGAAGGTATTTTTGGAAATATTACATTGCCTTCTACCACCGTGTGAACAATAGATAAGTGGATAGTATCTGCCTTTTCAATAAGGCTATTATATATTTGACCACCGCCAGAAATATATAAATGCTCTGTTATATTGGGCAATTCATTTAATGCATTTTCAATGGACGAAAATACTAGTACATTTTCAGGATGAGGTGAAATTCCATTTTTTGAAATAACAGCATACTTTCTATTTGGAAGAATACCCATAGACTCAAACGTTTTTCTTCCAACAAGAAGCCACTGATTATATGTTAGCGCTTTAAATAGTAACTGCTCACCTTTCGCCGACCATGGAATTTCTGGACCATTACCAATAACGCCATTTTCTGACTGCGCTGCGATTAATGAAATTTTCAATTAAATTCCCGTAGTGGTTAACAATTTATTGTACGGAATCTATCCGTGATTTTGGGGTGGATCGGGTCGTCATAGTCTGGTGTGAGACTATGTACCGGAAGCTTGAAAATCCCGGATAAAGCCCGCTTTGGCAATGTTTTTGTACCGCATAGATTATGCAAAAATGCGGAAAGTTTCTTCATAGTCAGCAATGGGACTTGCTCGTGTATATACTGTTTATATATACATGTGGAGGTGACTCATGCGCAAGCCTCATTCGCCGTTTTTGGCAAGCATCTATGAGCAGATGTTGATGCTGCGTTACGCGATGGCAACCGTTGAAGCCTATCTGCACTGGATCAAGGCATTTATCCGTTTTTCCCGGATGAAGCATCCGGTCGAGCTGGGTGAGGCGGAGGTTCAGCAATTTTTGTCCTATCTGGTCACCGAGCGCCATGTGGCTGTCAAGACTCAGGCCCAGGCGTTGAATGCGCTGGTCTTCTTGTATCGCACTGTCTTGTTACGGCCTCTGCAGCTCGAGATGAAATTTACGCGCAGCCAGCGCCCTCCCAAACTGCCAACTGTTTTGACGCAAAGTGAAGTCCGAGCCTTGTTGCTGGCTATGCCAGTTCATCTTCGTCTCTTGGCGCAACTGATGTATGGCAGCGGACTCAGGCTGATGGAGGTGATGCGCCTGTGCGTGCAGGATATCGACTTCAACTACCTCTGCCTGATGGTCTGGAATGGCAAAGGGGGCAAGCACAGGCGTGTGACTCTGGCCTCGGAACTCATTCCGGCCCTGCGGGAGCAAATTGCCTACGTCCAGCGCTTTTATATGACGGACTGCTTAAACGACGCGTATGCCGGGGTGGCCTTGCCGACGGCATTGGCGCGCAAGTATCCGGCTGCCAGCAAAGAGCTGGGTTGGCACTACCTGTTTCCGGCATCCCATCTGAGTCGCGATCCTGTCGATGGGGCCTTGCGTCGACATCATCTGGATCCAACTACCCTGCAAAAAGCGGTTCGAGCCACGGCGCGTCAGCTACAGCTGGGAAAACCGGTCACCTGTCATACCTTGCGCCATTCCTTTGCCACCCATTTGCTGGCGCGGGGGGCGGATATTCGAACCGTGCAGGAGCAACTGGGCCATTCTGATGTTCGAACCACACAAATTTATACCCATGTGCTGCAAAACGGCGCCAATGGGGTACGTAGCCCTTTGTCTGATCTGTAATGGTTGGGGGGCGGGACGCTCGGTTTTTCAGAACGAGTGGCCTGACGCAGGCACGCTACCGCCCTTAGGTTACAGCTCCTAGAGGCTGACATCCGTTTCAGGTGGTGGCTTGTTACCCGGGCCAATTTCATCCTGATGGCCTGTTCTTTTCGTCAAACTATGCTACGGATTTCAGTTTCATATGGAAATAAATAATCGACGGGATTTGCAAAAATGTGCGATGGACCTTGGTGAGATGCGGGGTAGTTACTCTTTTTTCTTCATCAGTCAGTTCCTATGTTGCTGCCAATACTGCCGATAAACCTCATCTTGGGGGTTCTCAGCACGCCTCCAACAGCAAAAGATACAGTAGTACGTTACACACTGGTCAGGTTAATGCGATTAAGTGGTCAAACTCGATGCGACTGGATGGTCAAGCAAATGCGATTACGCAACTGGTGGCGGATGGTGCCGCCCGTGTCGTAGTCGCTGTCGGACAACTAGGCGGCTGGAGTCTGCTGGTGTGCTACGGTCTGGCCGCCCAGCGCAGCAAACAACTAAGAGTTTTTCGCAAGCTCGATACCTTGGTGCTCTACCTGCAGCAGATCGGGGTCAGCCGGTTCGAGGTTGATGCCAGTAGCTTCATGCTTGCACTACGACAGCGGTAACTTGTTACCTACGTCGAGACCCTCTATAATATAAATCAAAGGTTATATTTGGTGCGCTATGTGGACAGTAAAAACGACCTCTCTATTCGATGTCTGGTTTGATGAACAAGACGAGGCCACGCAGGAGAAGGTTTTGGCTGGGTTGCTTGCCTTGGCACAGGGCGGTCCATCAGTAGGGCGACCCTTAGTTGATACCATCAAGGGGTCTCGCTTTACGAACCTCAAAGAGCTGAGAGTTCAGCACCAGGGGGATCCGCTACGAGCGTTCTTTGCTTTTGACCCGTTGCGGCAAGCTATCGTGTTGTGTGCTGGAAATAAGGGCGGTAACGATAAGCGGTTTTACAAAGAGATGTTGCCGGTCGCTGAGGCGGAATACGCCAAGCACTTAACTGAGTTGGAGGTAGGGTAATGGGAAGAACACTGAATGAGATGCTGGCCTCCCGCTCGGTGGATAGTCAGCAGCGGATCCAGGAGATGGCTAACGAGCTGCTGCTGGAGGTACGCTTGCAAGCGCTGCGTGAAGAGTTGGAAGTGTCCCAGGTGGAGTTGGCCTCTGCCCTCGGGATCAGCCAACCGGCCGTTGTGGCGATGGAGCAGCGTGGGAATGATATCAAGCTATCCACCATGAAGCGTTACGTGGAAGCAATGGGTGGGAAGCTGCGTGTTGATGTTGAGCTTCCTACAGGGAGGCATGTCGGTTTCAACGTGTGACTGCTCCCCGCCGCTCGCGGCGAGGCTTCCCACTTCTTAGGCCTCTACCGTCGATATGACGGATTTATGCTGGCCTCCATGGGTAGAAACGACGAGTCCCGCCGCCTTTAATTCCAATATGCCTTGTTGCTGGATATTCATGGCCGCGTTGATGTCGCGGTCATGCTCTGCTCCACACGCCGGACATGCCCACTGCCGCTGGTGAAGGGGCATATCCGGCATCTTGTGGCCGCAATCGCTACACAGTTTCGAGCTGGCAAACCACTGGTCAAGTTTGATCAGGTGGCAACCCGCCGCTTGTGCCTTGTACTCCAGCTTCATGATAAAACCATGCCAGCCCGCATCGCCAATGGCGCGGGCCAGCTTGTGGTTTTGCATCATGTTCGCTGATTTCAATGTCTCCACACGAACTACCCCCACGTTTCTGATTAGAAAAAACTCTGTAAAGCACTGCTACGTGGGTTTTTAGTTACCGATTTCAGAGTTTTCCAGAAATGTAATGACAATGCCGAATTTTGATGTCATGCAGGGCCTTTTTTCCAGAAAACTGACTGAGTTTATCTACAAACCAGAGTCTTACTATCTCTTTAGTGCAGGGGGGCCCCCGGTGTCAGAATAGTTGTCGCCTAATCTGAATAATCTAAATGTGAAGACCGGGGGCGGATAAAGAGTGTC
>NZ_JAPDBM010000118.1:0-5062 GCF_027705265.1 Aeromonas sp. QDB11
AGACCGCAAAAGTATGCGGTGCAAAAAGCCAATAAAAACAATGCCAGTCAGGCTTAACTGACTGGCATTAGGCCAAGTGGCCCGGTTTGCTGACATCGTATTGCCTGATTACATGATGGTAAACGGCATGATGATGTGGAACTTGACGTCCTGCTCGGAGGCGAACACGTTCGGATATGCCCAGCTGGTTGGCAGATCGTTGTTGTAGTCGGTGTAGTGCAGTTTGAACAGGGTGCCTTTCAGCTTGCCATCCTGCACGGTATAGCTGACATCAAAGTTGGCTGCCCATTCGGTATCTTCGCCGGAAGCATGCTTCTGGCCGTAACCGTCTTCAATATCCCAACCGTAGGCGCCGGAGACACCGACAGACCAGCCAGGTGCACCTACCAAATCATCCAGCGAGCGAGTCACGCCGAAGAACAGCGCTTTTTCGTTGTTGGCGTTCCAGTCGGAGCGGGAATCCCACCAAATTTCGTTGGCACCCTGTGAGTTGCCGTAGCCACGGGTCAGACGGGGCAGGTAGTTGCCTTCATCACCCTCAGCCTTGGTCCACAGACCTTCCAGGCGGAAACCGTACTGGGCGTAGTTCCATGCGGCGGTCAGCGCTTGCTGCCATGCCATACCATCGTAGGTTTTGCCTGCATCACCTGCGGTAGCGACAAAATCAGAGGTTTCAGAACCGTAGAACTGGTAGCTGGTGGAGAGGCCGCCAATTACGTCAAACTTGTGGGCCAGTTTGAAGTGATAGCTGTCCATGTAGTCTTTAGATTGACCAAATGAACCTGTCACAGCAGTGCCATTTTCGAAAGTGTAACGGGCTGCGATACCGTGGATGTAATCGATCTTGTATTGATCTTCCAATGGACTGTAACCAGACACCCAAGGCTTGGACTTGGAACGAGAGAACATCTGGGTTTCTTTGAACCAGGGGGCTTTGTATTCGTCAGCGATGGCGTAGGTCAGGTAGAGACCACCGAAGTTGCCTTCAATCTGGCCACCGCGATAGGTACCCGGCTGATAGGACCAGTTCACACCGATGATACCGGGAACATAGAGCTGGGTGTAACCGCCTTTGGCAGTCACGCTGTTGCCAAATTTGAACTTCAGAGCCGCATTGGTCAGGCTGGCACCGTTCTCGGACAAGCCATCGCTAGTGCCCCAAGAACTGCCCCAGAAGGAGAATTCATTTTCTTCGTTGGCACCGTTAGTCTGGTCAACGGCGAGGTCGTAGGCACCATAGCCACCGAGATCCAGGCCAACAACATCCCACGCGTAGCCAGAGTTGAAGTTAAGGGCTGCTTGAGCGGTAGAGTGGCTCAGGTTGCTTTGGTACTTACCCTCGTCATTCTTACGATCACGCTCACGCTGGAAGTAGAACAGGCCACCGCTCAGTTTGGCATCATCGGCAAAGGCCTCATAGGATTTGCCGTAATTTGGGCTCATCATGTCCTGAGCAGCCAATGCCATGCCGGGGGCGACCAGAGCGGCTACCACAGCGGCACTCAAAGCGGCGCGCTTGAAGATCACTTTTTCCATTTTTATTGCTCCTGATTTTATGGACTTAGCTTTTTTTTCCGGCAGTTGGCATCAGGCCTACCGCTCGGTATTGGCATTGCAATCAAAACCACGAAGGGCAAAAAATCTTGTCTTGGTTACCTGCAAACCCGGATGTCTTGGCACATCTGTAGTTCGCAGTCCTGATCATCACATGTTGTTTTTTTATGTTCCGATTCTTGGCTATCGGACAACCCCAAGAGTACGTTCGCGGTGCGAAATATCAATGAAAAGTTCCCTCAACGTTTCAAAAGTATGACCGAGTGCAAATAATTATGGGTAAGGTCGTAAACAGTCTCGCGGCAGGTATCACGGTAATGAAAGCGTTTTCTTGTGGCTGCGACCAGCGCCAGTGCGGTTTTTCATACTGCAGCGGGGAAGGGCGCAGTTAACCGGCAGGTAACAGATAATTTTGTGGTGCAAAAAAACTTTCCCTCCAGAGGAGGGAAAGTCGCTTGGCAGGGAAGTGGGCGATAAGAAGCAAGGTCAGCCTTGCTGGCCGAGGATGTGGGGGATCTGCTGTGCCTGATGGTGGATATGGGACGAAACCTGCACCGAGAGCTGACTCACCTGACGGGCATGTTGATGGATACGGGCGATCAGTTCGGCAAAACTGGCCAGCTTGTGCTCCTGACTTTTGGCATTGTCGGCCCCCTGCAGGGCGATGACCGCGGTGTTGCGGGCAATCTCCCGCACCGCCCGGGTGGTCTGGCGCAGTTGCTCCGCCTGTACCCGCTGGCGGCTTGATTCGCTGGTGATCCGGCTCAGTACGGTGTCAAGCTGTTCACCGGATTGGGTCAGACGCCCCAGAATATCGGTGATCTGGTTGAGGGATTGCTGGGTATTGGCCGAGAGGTGGCGCACTTCATCGGCGACCACGGCAAAGCCGCGCCCCTGCTCCCCCGCGCGGGCCGCTTCAATGGCGGCGTTGAGGGCCAGCAAGTTGGTCTGCTGAGCGATATGGCCGATCACATCGACAATGGCCGTCACATCGGCAACCGAGCGGGTGAGGGCCAGCAGCGCCTCATCGCTCTCGTCCATCGCCTGTTCGTTATGGTGGGCATGCCGGGCGATGTCGGCGGCGACCTGATGGACCTCTCCGGCCAGCAGGTTCAGCTCGTTCATCATCTGACCGCTCTCGTCGACCACCTGTTCGGTGGTGCGGGTGCTGTGGTGGATCTCGTCAACCTGGCTGACCATTCCTTGCAGGCTGAGGGATACCGCTGACAGCTGCCCCTCCTTCTGTTGTTGATCCAGTTGCAGGCGGCCGATCAGCCGGTTGTAGCTGGCAACGATATCGGCCAGCTCGTTGCGATCGCGTCCGGCAGGCAACGGCTCGGCCAGCCCTGTCTGATCGAGCTGCATAAAGGCTCCGCGCAGTCGCAACAAGGGGGTGAGCAGCCAGCGTCGTTGCACCAGCGCAAATAGCAGGGTGACCACCACCAGACAGAGCGCCAGCGTGCCGAGGATGGTGGCCAACTCCTGATTGACAGCTTGCCGCTCGCGGGCAAGTTGCTCCCCCATCTGCCTGGTCGCTTGCAACATCGCCATGATGTCTTGCTGCACGGCCTGGCGGCCAGCCTGTTGCTGTTGCAGCGCCGTGCGGCTGTTGGCCAGCTCCTGCGGATAGCGGCCCAGCAGCGAGCGCAATTCGCTGCGCGGTTGATCCCCCAGCTCCTTGCGCACCGGCTCCCCTAGCGTGAACTCATCGGCGGGCGCCTCTTCATAAAGGCCGAGCAGTGGCAAAGCTTGCAGCGCTTGCGCCTGTTTTTGCAGCGTCTCCACTTCGAAGCTGATCCCTTCGAGCAGCTTCTCGTTGCCCTGCTCCATATAGCTTTGGCGCAAATGAGCGAGGCGCGGCAGGCCGGCCAGGATCTCGGCCGCATCGCGGCGATATTGCTGCGCTACGACAGCTTGTTCGCTGCTGGCGCCTTGTTCCCCATAGCGGATCAGTGTCATGGCCTGGCTGCCCAGCTCACTCTCTGCATTTTGCAGCAGCAGCTGGCTGTTGCCCGAGAGCTTGCCAGCGGCCTGATAGTCGTGCGCGATACGCTGCGCCATTTGTTCGAGTTGCTGCCTGAGCGGGGCAGCCACGGCATCATCCTGAGCGGCCAGCGAGGAGAGAGCTTGCTGGCGGATCTTCTCTGCTGCGGCCAGTTGCTGCGGATCGCCGCTGTTGAGGTAGTCCCGCAGACTGTTTTGCAGCGTCACGGTCACCAGTTGTTGCAGCGTTTCGTGCTGGCGCTGGGCCTGATTGGTATGGGCAAGCTGTTGCCAGCCGTGGTAGAGAGCCAGCGCCTGCCCCCCCGCGACCAGCAACAGAACCAGAGAGGAGAGGGTGGCGTAATGGGCGATTTTCACGGGGTGATTCCTGTCAGCACAGACCATGGGTGAGCATGGCCCGAGCCTAAACAGGGATGGTGGCGTTTTTATGACAGCGCGGGTCAGGTGGCCCCATTTTGCCGATTTAACTGGCTGGGGATGCTTGCGCGTTGTTGCGTGGGCCCTGCATACCGAGCAGGGCGCCTCCCATGATCAGGGCGCCAGCCAGCAGATGGCGCGAGGTCAGCGTTTCTCCATTGAGCAATACCAGCAGCAAGGTGCTCAGCAGCGGTGTCAGGTAGGCCAGCGCCCCAATCCGCCGTGGGTCCCCATCCCGCAGCGCCAGATACCAGGTGACAAAGGCGGCCCCCATGGGCCCCAGTGCCAGCCCGATGATCAGCCACCAGTCACTGGTGGGGATCTGCGCGAGCGGCAGAGGCCCTTCGAGCAGACGAGCGAGCAGCATCGCCAACAAACCTGCGGGCAGGCAGGCTGCCGCAGTGACCACGGCGGGGGCTGGCGGTAGACGGCGTGACAGCACCGAATAGGCTCCCCAGACGACAGCCGCGCCCAGCGCCAGCAGGTATCCCGGCAGATAGGCCTGCTGCAGTTGCAGCTCGCCGTTGACCATCACCAGCATGGAGCCCGCCAGACCAAAGGCGCCAGCCAGCAGGTGACGTGCATGGAGTGGATAGCCGGGCAGCAACAGCGGGGTGAACAGAATGATGCAGAGCGGCCAGAGGTAGTTGATGAGGTTTGCCTCCAGCACCGGGGCATGGCGAAAGCTCATAAAGAGCAGCAGATGGTAGAGCAGCAATGCCGTAACCGTCACCAGCCAGGTAATGGGGCGAGCACGCCACTGGCGCCAGAACGGCAAGGCCCCGACCCCGCAGAAAAACAGCACCAGCCTGACTGTAGTGGTGCATGGGTACATTCGGGGCATGCTTCGAACCAATTCAATTATGGCTGCGTACCAGCACGTCACTCTTAGGGGCAACCGTCTTGTGCTAGCCGCATTTGGGGCAGCGAAATGTTGTCGGGGAAGGGGGCATAAGCATGGCATTCCTCAAACTCAAAAAAGTTCCATTATGGTCCCGCCAACCATGCTTCATGTACAGGATCTTTAGCGGCAACCAATTGAAATAGATATAAAAAAGGCTTCGTTTGTGATCTGATTTTATCGCCA
>NZ_JAPDBM010000119.1:0-5019 GCF_027705265.1 Aeromonas sp. QDB11
CAGGCAGCCTGTCAAGGTATTCGAAGAGTACCGTCAGGCGGCATAGGCGAGTGTCGCACTTCGAAGTTGAATTCGCGTTGTTCTGTCGGTCTGATTGAAAAGGAACTCAGATAGATATTATCAAGGGAGAGTAAACAGATATCGCTGTGAAGCTGCTTGGGAGCGCCATTACGGCCTCCCAAGTTATTGACCCTGGCATCGGGTGTCAGTCAGTCACAGATGCGCACTGCGAGCTGTTAAGGCGCCAATCGTGCCACCAGCTTATCTACCACCTCCAGCACCAGCGCTCTGTCCTCTGTATCGAGCTTAGCCAACTGTTGGCTGAGCACAATGCCTTGTTCGGTGGGGCGGTTGCTGGTCTCACGCAGGAAGTCTGCAAGCTCACACTCAAACAGCTGGGCGAGCTCTGCCAACCGCACCACGGTAGGCACCACTTTTCCCCGCTCCATCCGAGAGACCGCTTCCATCCCGATATCCAGGTGCTCTGCGACTTGATCCTGGGTCAGTCCCGCTTGTTGGCGTTGCCGTCCAATCGCTTTACCGACGCTTTTGGCTAGATCGTCAAAGTTGATGTCTGTCATAAGTCCTCCAGTCAACCTGTATGGTTGGCCATGGACTCATTGACATTAAGGACTCTTTGGGGTGAGGATCACCTCATTAGATCTAATTTAGTGAAGTAGTCACCCCAACATCGAAAGGAGTTCGGCACGATCTCACCTCTGGCCACTTTGTTGACTGAGTCTGGTTATCGATCCAGCACTCCCACTGACATTACTCGAATGTCTCGCCTACCCGATAGATTCGCCTTATCGGCCCGGCTTTCTTTTGCCATTTACACATTACAGGAGACTCCTCATGCCATTAGTCCTGATCTGGGTTGGACTTGCTTTATTACTGGGATTTGTTGCGGCTGGTAACGGACGCTCATTCTGGGGCTGGTTCATTCTCGGACTTATAATTGACCCGATTTTAGCCGGATTACTTTACTGGTTGATTTGCAGAGATAGTTGATTATCGGATGCACATGTTAATGGTCAAAATTGAATCATGAAGGTTGGTAATATGGGACTTTGGAAAACGCTTACAACTATAAATGGCAATAGCTTGGGTGGCCTTATCATCAAGCTCATTTATAACGTACCTAAGATGAGCGACAGGACGATTATTGATATTGTTACGGGAAGGAAGTGGGCCCCTGAATTCATCAAAATGTTAGCCGCCAAAGAAGGGGCGCTGCGCTCTCTCAAAATGTGACGAGCCTCGCTTTCACCAAGGAAATTGTATAGCCCCCTCTGACTGCCGGGTGATGCTGCGCAATGACATCGGTGGTCAGCTTGGGGGGACCCATTTCCCACTCAAGCTCAATTACATCGAAAGCTGGCGGCTGGTCATGACCGAGCCGTGCCGATTGAGGGAGGTGACCCTCTTCACCAATCTGGGCAATGCCTCTTACACCATTGAATAAGTCGTCTGGAGAGTGACATGACAGAAAAAATCAAACTGGCACTGTGGTGCACATGGTTGTCGTTGTTTGCCTTACCGACCTGGGCTGCGCCCCAGTTCACTGTGCCAACGGTCACTAAACGGGTTCCGGCCAACGTTGAGGGCACCCTCAATTTCGCCAGCATGCAGTTTTGGATAGAGACCTCGAAAGGGGAGCGCATCATGCTGATGCCGCTGGATGAAGATGAGCCAAGGCTCATCCCCAGTGTCAGCCAGCCGGTTGCCCTGAACGGTTTTATGCTCACCTATTCAGATGGCAGTCGTTACTTCGAGCCCTCCTTTGCATCTGCGTCAGCTGCATCAAGTACCACCTCATTTACCATCGTGAAAAATGACGATGACAGCATCGAGATCCGGCATGGGGGTGAGGTGCTGCTGCGCACCGATGAATATGACGCCATCAAGCTCACGCACCGATTGCCGCTCGTCAACGGTCAGGCGGTCTTGTTTGAGCTGCACAGCGGCGGTGTGGCATGCCCGGTGCTCTACCAGTTGGCTGTCGCCCAGACGGGGGTACTGACCATGCTTTCACAGCCCTTTGGTACCTGCAGCGATGAAGGCAAGCTGACCCGCGAACCCAACGGTTTCACCCTCGACCTGCCCGGCAATCCTCGTCAGCGCTGGGTATGGGATGCCAGCAGCTTGACGCTGCGCAAGCAGTCCTGACCACCAGCCTCCACACATTCACCACCATCAGGGCACCTTCGGGTGCCCTCTGTTTTATGCCGCATTTTATTTAAGGAACGGTTCATGTCATTACCGCAATCAGGGGACCACCTCGTTTCCCCCCGCACCGGTTACCAGCACCACGGTCTCTATCTGGGGGACCATCTGGTCATCCACTACCAGGGGGTCAGTGCCGGTATACATTCCGGTCAGATAGCTATCGCCACCCTTGCCGAGTTTAGCCAAGGGCGGGGCTATCGCATCCAGCACCATAGTGCACGAGCTTTCAACCGGGAGGAGAGTATCGACCGTGCTTACTCCCGTCTTGGAGAGGCGCACTACAGCACGCTCTTTAACAACTGCGAGCACTTCGTGCTCTGGTGTATCGAGGGCTTTCACTACAGCAAGCAGATTAACCAGCTGATTGCCACGGGGTGTATCGCACATCAGGTGCTTCACTCTGTGGCTCGGCAGCCTACCCTTGCGGCCCTGCCTAGCATGGCCACCAGCACGGCACTGAATCCATCAGCAACGACTGTGGTGACCGCTGCAGTCGGTACGTTGCTGAGTAGCTCGGCCACCTCGCTGGCGGCACCCTTGGCTGCCACCTACGGCCTCTACCGCGCTTGGCGCTGGTTCAGGGATTAACGGTTCTCACATTCGATACCAAAAGGACACACCATGATGACCATGCCATTTCACTTGGCAGGGATGGCCCTGCCGATTTCCCCCGAGCTGCCTGACTTACTGCGCAAAGTCGTGCGGGAACAACAGCGCGACCTCACCGACCTCTCGACCCTGACCTTCAACTTTCGCAGCCCCGGCTACAGTGCCGAGACGGGTGGCGTCCATCCGGTAGAGTTGCGGCTTATTCGGGGATTGCACGGCTGGGTCTTCGATTACATCACCGACTTCAGTTACCAGGGGCTGGGCCAGGATGCCGAGCTCTGCAAAGAGCTCGACTTCAACCTCTCCTGCGACGAACACTATATGCAGGGCTGGGGACCACTGCCCGGCGTGGAAGCGCGGGAACTGTTCGCCCTGTGGCAGAGCAATTTCATTAGCTACGCCCAGTTGGGGTATTTCACCGTCACGGTCAGCGGGGAGTAGGAGGTGTGTGATGACTAACGAACTGCCGCTGACCCACTACTCGCGCCAGTGGCTGGGACTGGTCGCCGCCAAGGCCAAGATACAACCGCGCCACCGTGGCCAGCGCTGGTTACTACACCTCACTCCTGATAGCCCCCATGCCCGCACCGTTACGCTGCACCTGCGCTGGTCTGGGGTGCAGTGGCAACTGCTCTCCCTCACCAATGCCGAGGATTGGCGCACGATGAGCCAGCCGATAGATGAAATATGTGTGGATCCCACGCGCCGCTGTTTCTGGCGTAGCCAGGCAGGGCCCGTCCCGTTCTCTGATCAGCCCCGTGTACTGGGAGACTTTCTGAGCAACCTGCAGCGCACCTGCATTCATCACGGTTATTGCGTAGAGAGTGACCCCTTACCCCATGAGGAGGCTCAAGATGCCCAAACAACCGATAGCCGTTGAGCTGGAGGCGATTAATCGAGAGGGGGAGACGCAAGTGGTGCGCGGCAGTAGCCTGGCGGTTCAGGGCTACAGCGTCTACCTGCGAGCGATGGAGGCCAGCGGTCTTGCCCTGGCGACCTGGGTAGCTGACTACGACACCATTGGTCCCGCCTATGAACTAGCGGAACGGCTGAGTATTGCACTCGCTATCCCGCTCAACGTACTGGTCCCCGGAGCGCTGATGCCGGTGAAGCGTGCCCCTACAGCCGGAGCAGGAGCAGACGCCGCCACCAAGGCCAACTGAACACCCCTCAAAGTGAACCAACAACCGCTCTACCTTTAACCCCGACATGCTTCATGCGTGCCGGGGTTTTGTTTATTTGGAGAATTCCACTATGCGTTACCACAAGCTGAAAGCCGGGGAATGCCCCGGCACGTATGTCGTCACCGAACCCGTGACCGAGCAAGACCTGCTGCGCATCGCCAACCAGATTGCCCGCAAGCGTCTAGCCAAAGGTACTGCCATCACCAGTACCACTGAGGCCGCAGAGCGGCTGCAAACCCTGTTGCAAGAGCGGGAGCATGAAGTGTTTGGTGCACTGTTCCTTGACGCCCAACACCGCGTACTGGCTTTTGAGGAACTGTTTCGCGGCACCCTAGACAGCGCCAGCATCTATCCACGGGAAGTGGTCAAAAGGGCCCTACTGCTCAATAGTGGCGCGGTCCTCGCTGTGCATAATCACCCAAGCGGTGACCCCGAGCCCAGCCACTCTGACCGGGTCTTTACCCAAGCCCTCAAAGAGGCCTTGGCGCTGGTCGATGTACGATTGCTCGACCATCTGGTGGTCGGTGCTGAGGGCGTAGTCTCGCTGGCTGAGCGAAACCTGCTATGAACCAGACCCCAGGCAAATCTCACCTCACCGCCCTCGACATCCTCCTCGAGCTGCGCTGCTGGCTTGAAGACAACGTTCAGATGCAGGCCGAGCCCGCTATCGTGGCTCACCTGCCTAACGGCTACCAACTCACCCAGAGCGATTGTGTCGAGGCCATCGATGCGCTGCTGCATCATCTGCGCCATTAGCCAACCCAAGAAGGGACACGCACCATGCGATTACCCAATCCCTATGCCCTTGAGGAAATGCTCGGGAAGCTACGCCATGGCCTGGCAGCCGCCAGCAACCAAGGGGCGCTGGCGTTGTTGGGGCAAGCAGTCACCAAGGCTCGTGATGACGAGGGTTATGCCATGCAGCTTGAAGAGGCCTTGCTGCGGGGATCCACCATCGAGATCCGCGAATGCCTCAGCTGCTTTGGCGACTACTTCG
>NZ_JAPDBM010000120.1:0-4713 GCF_027705265.1 Aeromonas sp. QDB11
TGGGGCATGCAGTCGTGGCAAGCCCTCCGATGCCATATCGGCTCTTGAAGCTGGCTGAGGGTCATGGGTAATCAGGAAAGTTAATGCCATCCTCACAGGAAAAAAATTACACGATCATCAACGTATCGCAGCACAAAAAACATTCGATGCACTGAGTGGTAATGTCCGAGCGGTTATCACTGCTGCAGAGATGCAAGCTGGTAAGTCTGGTGTGGCACTCGCTCTTTGTTGTTTGCAGCGTCTCTCACTGACTGACGAAGAGATCTGCGACCGAACTAAGCTCAAAGACACTCTATATTTGGTAACCATGCCTGACGTTGCCTTGTTAGAGCAGGCAGAAAAAGATCTGACAGATGCCAAAAACGTTGTTGTGAGTAACTTTATTCGATTCGACCAAGATTTAGAGCGAAGTTTTAAAGGCAATCCGCCCAAACTGATCCTGATTGACGAGTGTCACTATGGCTCAAATGCAGCAGCTATTCGGTACTGCAAGGTTTTTGATTACCTCGAAAAAGAGAATAAAGATTGCAAAGTAGTGTTTATCTCTGCGACGCCATTTGGGGCTCTCTATGCGGCAGAGACTGAATATGATGTTGCCAAGCACGAAGAAGAAATAGCAAAACATAATCACAGAGATAAAGAGGCTATCGAAGCTGCAGAAGCGGCCGAAGAGGCAGCTCGCAACTCAATTTTACGGCGTGATTTTAATACCAAATTGGTATTCCATCGCACCAGTAACGAGTACTACGGTGTTCGGGAAATGCTGCGTTGCAATAAAGTCACAGGATTGGATTCTGACTCGAGGAATATTCTTGATGACTCGCCGGCTAAAGAAAAACTATTGAGCTTACTTGAACAACATGAAGGTGCTGGATGGGTATTGGTCAGGGTGCCACCAGGTGCCGCTATGGAGGCAAAAAATGGTTTTATTCAAGCTGGATTTGCAGATCAGAATGTTCATATTCTTGGCAAAGATCTCAGTGGTGTCCCAGAAGACCAATTAACTACCATTGAGCGATTTAAAAAAGAGTTCGATGAGTGCATCGACTTTGACGAAAAGCTCATTGCTATTACTGTAGCAGGCTGTCGCGCAGGGATTAATTTTGGTCAAGATATGAAACAGCGGCTAATTGCCACCTGGGACAGTACACTAACCAGTGTCGCAGCAGTGGTACAAGCTAACATTGGCAGAGCCTGTGGGTACCATGACAATCGAGAAGCACATCACTTCACAAGTCTTAATGCGGCACAAGCCTATGGGGCAATCCTGGATTACCTTGATAAAAATACCAGTGAACACGCCGCCTCTGATTTTGATGGTCTCAAAGAATTTTTTGAAGATGTATGCCAAGAGTTTAATGTCAATGGTTTGGATGTCGGATTAACCGTCAAAAACAAGCGGCGTCGACCCATAGGTGATGTTGAAACATACATGACCGATAGCTACGTTGCCGTGCCAGCCAAGCTGCTTGATCCTGATTACGATTTCACACAGCATACCGAGGATAAATTAATCCTGCAGGCCATAGCATTGCTACGTGAAGAGCTACTCAGAGATTCTGGTCCTTCGGTAAAGTCTTCTCGTGCCATGCGTGGTGCCAAGAAAAATTGGGTAAAAGCTCATTGGGTCAATGGCGACTCCTATGATAACAAGGAAAAAGCACGTAAAGAGGGTACGATGAAAGAACGGACCCTAAATTTTACGCAAAAAGTTGCTCAGCAAGAGCCTATAGAATTCAATACTATTGTCATGCCTGGCTCTGGTGAATACACAGAGCAAAAGCTCGTCACAGCAACCATTTTCAGTATTTATAACATGTCCCGACGTAATAATGTCAGCAAATGGGTCATGACTGAAGATGATGTTCACGAAATGTGTGATCATTTTGGTATAGAACACGATGACACAATGTTCGTACTCTATAAGCGTGGGGAATATAATGCCGAGGCAAGCCGTATGAAAGCTGCTGCCAATGAACTGCCAGAAAATGAAACAATCATCCATGATGAATCGCAATTTTCTGAGCAACAGCGCAACGTTTCAGTGAGTTAAAAAATCACATGAACAATCAGGTAACACGGCATAGAGAAAAAGTTGAATCAGTACTATCTGGTAATACCTTCTCACATCAGATAAATGCGGCGCAGCGTGCTTTTCGTCATTTCGATAATGGATCAAGAGCTGTCGTTATCGCGGCAGAGATGCAATCAGGAAAGTCTGGTATTGCCTTAGCACTTAGTTGTCTGCAGCGGAATTCATTATCTGACAGTGATTTATGTGATCGTCGCAAGTTAAAAGATACCTTGTACTTGGTCACGATGGCTGACCTTGCGCTGTTAGAGCAGGCCAAATCTGACTTCGCTGCATGCCCCAACATGGTCGTGAGTAATTTCACGAATTTCCGGTTTACTCTGGCATCCGAGTTTAAGCATCAACAGCCACGATTGATCATCATTGATGAGTGCCATTACGGCACTCATCAAGATGGCGTTCGCTACAGCGATGTATTCAATTACCTTGATAGTGAAAATAGTGCTTGTAAGATTGCATTTATCTCTGCAACTCCTTTTAGCGCTCTCTATGCCGCTGGCGCTGACTCAATTCTAAAACATCAGTACCACACTCAACTGGTATTTCACAAAACAAGCTCCGACTACCACGGTATTCGGAGCATGCACAAGCATCATCAGATCGTGAAGCTCGATCCGACACAGCGAGATTTTTGCCAAGACTCGCTATTGCGAAGACGATTCATCAGACAATTTCTTGAACATCAAGGCCCAGGTTGGAGCCTCGTTAGGGTACAAAGTGGCGCAGCAGCTTCAGTAAAGGCCATACTGCTTGAGCAAGGCATTGCAGAAGACCAAATTTTTATTATTGGCCAAAAACTAGCTGGCGTCGAAGAACATGAAATTAGCTCGATTCATGACTTCAAATACGCTTATGAAGCAGCCAGCCTCTTTGATGATAAACTCATTGCTATTACCGTTGCCGGCTTTCGAGCAGGCATAAACTTCGGCTCAAAAATGAAAGAGGAGCTAATTAACAGCTGGGATAGCACCATCTCAAATATAGCTGCAATCGTCCAAGCAAATATTGGTCGAGCATGTGGCTACCATAATAACATCAAGGCAATCCATTATACTAACCTTGATGCAATCGGTGCATATGGTGAATTACTTGATCATCTTGAGTCTCAATCCGAGCACTGTGACTTTTCAGCCTTACACGCTCAGTTTGAACATATCTGCCAACGCTATGATGTCGCAGGTTTTGACCGTGGTCTCACCATTAGCTGTAGTGTCGAGAATTCTGTAAACACCAGTATCCAGTCAGACCAGTTTATCTATTTAACTGAGCGTTATCGCATAGTCCCAGCAAAATTGCATGAAATTGAGCCAAACTTTAGCGACTACAAACTTGATAACGATGAATTAGAAGCTATCAGACTTATTCGAGATGAGTATCTTAAAGACGGCGGACCGTTTATAAAAAGCGGCCGGGCTTTGCGAGGGGAACATCAAAACTGGATCAAGGCACGGTAATCCCCCCGAAAAACTGAGGTGCTCATAAGTAGAATTTTCTCGTATCTTGAACGCAGGAGGTTCTACATGAAAACATCACGCTTTAGCGATGCACAGATCATCGCCATCCTCAAGCAGGCCGAGTCTGGTTCACCCGTCCCTGAGCTCTGCCGTGAGCATGGCATCAGCTCCGCCACCTTCTACAAGTGGCGCTCCAAATTCGGTGGCATGGATGCCTCTCTCATGGCGCGCCTCAAAGAGCTGGAAGAGGAAAATCGTCGCCTTAAGAAGATGTATGCCGAGGAGCGCCTAAAGGCTGAGATCATCTCCGAGGCGATGGCAAAAAAGTGGTGACGCCATCTGCCCGCAGGGAGATGGCGACCAAGGCTGTGGCTCATTACGCCATTTCTATCCGTCTGGCTTGCCAGGTGTTCAAGGTGAGCGAGGGTTGCTACCGTTATCAGCCCGTGCTGGCTGATGAAAACCAGGAGATTGCCGACTGGCTACTGCGCCTCACCGCCAACCAGCGCAACTGGGGTTTCGGACTGTGCTTCCTGTACCTGCGTAACGTCAAAGGCTTTGGCTGGAACCACAAGCGGGTCTACCGGATCTATCGGGCGCTAGAGCTCAATCTGCGGATAAAACCCAAGAAGCGGCTAGTACGCGCCAAGCCGGAGCCGTTGGCAGTCCCTGACCAACCGAATCACTGTTGGTCGATGGACTTTATGCATGACCAGCTCAGCGATGGTCGTTCGGTGCGGTTGTTTAATGTGATCGATGACTTCAATCGCGAAGCACTGTGCATCGAGGTGGATTTTTCCTTGCCTGCCTCGCGAGTCAAACGGGTGCTGGAGCAGGTCATCGAGTGGCGGGGCAAACCAGCCGCAATCCGCTGTGATAATGGTCCGGAATACATCAGCGAAGAGCTCAAGCAATGGGCGCAGCAGAAGAGGATTGCGCTGAGGTATATCCAGCCAGGCAACCCGCAGCAGAATGCCTACATAGAGCGATTTAACCGCACTGTGCGTTACGACTGGTTGGGCCATTACCTGTTTGAGTCACTGAATGAGTTACAGGAATTTGCCACGAACTGGCTGTGGGTTTATAACCATCGGCGTTTTTCAAGATAGTTGTCGCGCAAAGCTGTTTTAAGCAGCCTCTTTCTGCTCCGGCTCGGGTTTCTCGGGC
>NZ_JAPDBM010000121.1:0-4708 GCF_027705265.1 Aeromonas sp. QDB11
GAAGACGCTATAAACGCGGGCAGAAAAAAAGTGATCGGCATGATGTTATTGGCTGATCGACATGATGTTATTAGCCACGGGGTGTGGGGTGGGCAATGTCAGATAAACCAGATGCCGAGCTGGCCGTGAAAGCACTTGAGATGGCGTATCAGCAACGAGGTTGTCCATCAGGCGTGCTGTTTCACTCTGACCAGGGCAGCCAATATGGCCGCCGGGCATTTCGGCAACGACTATGGCACTATCGTATGACCCAGAGCATGAGCCGATGTGGCAACTGTTGGGACAATGCGCCGATGGAGAGGTTGTTCAGGAGCTTGAAGACGGAGTGGCTTCCGGCGACGGGTTACATGAGTCTGCGGGAGGCGAAACGGGATATCAGCCACTACATGATGGATTACTACAACTGGCAGCGTCCACATCAATACAATGGTGGAATACCGCCAGCACAAGCCGAGACTCGGCCTAATCAAATGTCCGGATTTAGTTGACCACTACATACACAACTCAAAATATAATGGCTCTATCGCGTTAGACGCCATGCGTTTTCGCCCTGTCAGGGAGCTAAATTTTTCCAGATGTCATAGCCGATATACGCCAGCGTTGAGGTAGCAAATAGGGCAAAAATGATGACAACGTAGCGGAATCTCCCCTGACTTGCGGCAATTTGCGCTTCCAGATGGCTCTTTTGCTCGCTCACCGCCTCGGTCAACGCCTGCAGGCTGGTTTGCAGAGACTCAATAGCCTGGGTTGGCGGGATCAAATGCTGCGCCAGTGCTGCCTGGACGTCGGTGGACAGCGTTTCAAGGCCGCTTAATACTTCCCGCCGATCGCTTTCTAGCCGTTCAGCCAACCGCTGGTCACGCTCTCGCGTCGACCGTTGCTCGCAGGCATTGTCGACGCTGGCGTCCTCCAGGGATTGGTTAACCGCCAGCAGTTGCTGCGACAGGGCCTCAGCGCCGTCGATAACCGTTTGCTGATACCGCTGGATTGCATCACTTTGCTGTCCAAGCACCTCTGACAGTTTTCCAAAGACCTCACCGGTCGCGGCTTTCAGCTGGCTATCATAGTGCGCCGATTGTTGGCTAAGTGCGGCGCTCATATCCTGTTTTTTTTCTTCAACCTGAGTCGAAATAAACTCCCGCAGCTTGCTTATCGTCCCAGGAATATCGTCATCTTGCAGCTCACGTAACGATCTTTTCAGCGGATTAATGATTTCTTCGGTGTTTGTGCCTACCGCATTAATGGCGTCAGTGATTTCCTCAACCTTATCTTTGGTGTCCAGAACCTCTTCATGGAGTTTTTTTAATGAACTATCAAGGGGCTTGAGCGGCTCCTTAAGTATTTTTACCATTAACTCGGCGAGCGTTTTTTCTTTGTTTTTTATTTCACTAGTCACGTTCATGTCTTATCCAGAATGCTTTTCAGTTAAATTCATTAAATCTTCCCGCTGGTTTTTTAACGCAACGCAGGATAAAATTTGCAATAACGCATCACAATTATCACGCTCCTGAAAGGCCGAATCCAAGTGCGTATTTAATATATTAAGATACTCCTCATCAAGAAAGTGAACAAACTGCTCGCAGCGGGCAAGATCCTCTTGTGATTCAACGGCAATTTTCTTTAACTCGTCTTCGCACGAGGCGACCTGTTGCTCAAGTGATGTCTGCTGCCGCAGGGACTTATTCTGCTCTAACCGCAGCACATCGAGAGTCATCCGTGCTTTGGTGAGTTCGCTTTTGTATTCAGTATGGACGTTCTCTGCGGCAGCCAGCCATCGTGATGTCCACAACCGAATGACTTCTACTTTGGCATTATCAGCAGCATGGATGACGCTGTTTTTATCAGATAAATAATTCTCCGAACTAAGATAGGTGTCGATCCAATAGTCATTGAGTGTATAGCGAATAGTACTGAAATTTTCATCAAGAATATCCTGCACAGACTGTCTCGTAGGCTCAAAATTCTTGCGGGCCACTTTTTGCCAGTAGGTCGTCTTATTTCCCACATCTAACTGGATATTTTTAATTTTAGAGCAGTAGTCGGTGATCATACTGTGTAAAGTCGTACATTTTTCGCTGCTGTAACTTCCCTCCAATTTAAAGTCTGCGGCCTTTTTCGCCGCTTTGTCGATAAGCAGTTGGCTGACAGGTAACGCGTTATCTTTTAATAAAATCTCCGTTTGGTTTATTTTTTGCTGCGTTTGAGTAATAGCGCTTTCCCAAACCGTCAGTTTATCTTTTGTCTCTTGTTGCTGTTTTTTTAGCCCCAATAGTTCTCTTTCGATCGCTGCCGTTTTTTTCTCCTGGATATATTTAACGCTGAGGTGGGTATCTAGGGTGCTTCGCAGCCGTCCGAGTGGGCTGGTCGATGTTGCAATTTGTTCCAACAATTCGCTACGCAAGCGGCTGACCATGGGGGCAACCCGGGCATAAAGGGCAGTATCATTTTCGGCCATACTCAGCCAACTGCAACCAAACTCGAGCGGAAAGTAGAGGTTCCGATCTTTCGCCGCGTCACTCAGGCTGTTAAAGCGTTCAATCTGTTCAATAAGGCGCTGACGTAGCTGCGTGATATCGAAAGCCGGATCGTTGCGAATCAGCGTCTTCACCGACTGGGCTGAGTAGGAATAGGTCGTCACGATGCGAAACCGGTGCGGCATTGCCTGCCAGTCCTCAATACCCGGCAGGGTGATAACCTCCGGCTGCAGGAAGCTCAAATCGTCGCCACGCCCAATCAGCAGGACCAAATCAGCGAAGGGAAGATAGGTCTTCGCCATTTGATTTACATGCTTTTGCTCTTGCATATTGGCGGGATTATCACCAGGCAGATCCAGAATACGCACGCCGGGCGCACCCGAGGTTTGTATCCTGAAAAAACGCCCCGGAATATGCACAATACAGGGGGAATCGACAACCAGTTCCCCCCGTTCCATTTGTTGTCTCAGCTGCGCTAATGCCTGTGCCATCGCGTCGTCAGAGGTAAACCAACGCTTTTTCGATTGCACAGACAATCCCCAGCGCGCGTCCGTTGAACGGCGATACTCCATGGCGGTAGCTGTGGCCGATTTCCCGGCTTCGCGCCCGCCGCGCAGCACCTGCGATAGCGTTGCCATCTGCTGCAGATCGATGCCCATCAGGTCGAGCAGTAAGGTGGTTTTTCCGACCTGTGTCTTACCAAAGATGACCACGTACGGCTCGGCATTGCTTTCCCTGAGCTGTATTCTGTCCTGGACATCAGAACTCAATGTTTTCATCAGCCGATCGTAGGCGCGAAAAGCCCACTCCGACTGCCGTGACTCCAACCGCTGCCAGTAATCGATAATCTTCCCAGACGTCATCTCACTCACCACGGCTGGTGATTAACACTTGCAGACCCGAAGCCGATGAACCCAGCTCAGTGCGCAGGTCGTCGATGAGAGCATTTACATCGGCAATAGCTTTCGCGAGCCGATCTTTGCGCATCAGCATTTCGTCCATGTGATAACGTGCACGTAACGTTTCGCTAATCCGCTTACGCGCCGCGTTCATCGTCTCATCGAACTGATTACGTAAATGCTCAATATGGTGGTCATGAACACTGGCAAGCATGACATGTGCCTGAGTGCTCGCGTTTTTCTCGAAGGTGCGCATTCGGGTGACCGCAGCCGAGGTCACGTAGGCCGCCGCCACAACGGCGGTTACTGCAACGGCAGCAGGATGCATCATCACCGGTGCGGGGGGAAGAGGTGAACCCGCCGGGTCAATGGAAGGCTGATCCTGGCCAAAGAGCGCGCCGAGGATATCAGAATCGCCGTCGCTTACCACGTCAATCGCCAGCACCGCCGCCAGCGACTTTATTGCCGTCTTGCCAAGATCAACCCCTGCGTTGAGGGTTTGAACCCCTTCAGCAGCGATGTTACCTGCGAATGTCTCGCCGTCGTCCTGCTCAAGCGTGACGTAGGGCCGCAGGTCTTTACAAATCTCAGGCATGGCGTACACAAGGCGGGTGTACTCCAGCGAAAGCACCGGGATCAATTCCACGCTTTTCCTGAACTGTTTATTCACCACCGTGGTGTTTTGCACATTCGACGTGGGGCCATGATTTAGCAACATTTTGATATTGTTTACTTTTTCTTCATTCAGTTGTTCGTGCTGCACGGGCTGCCCGGCGCTATTCATATAGCCAAGTGCTACCAGCTTCTTCAGCTTCGGTGGTGCAGGCAAGGTTGGGCGATCGTTGCCGTTTGGCATGGGCTTGAGTTTCGCCGCAGTCAGTTGTTGCAGGCTGTTCACATAGTCGTCGAAGAAATCCGCTGATGCGTGCTGCCATGAATCCTTAACAAGTTGCTGCAATTTGCCTTTTGTTTCACTGGTGGTATCAAATGCATTCGATACCCAGTTGGCAAATCCCTCATGCTCCTTGACCAGCCTGGAGTCCATTTCCTTCTTCGCCGCTTCAAAGGTTTTAGCGATGCACGTTTTCACCTTTTTGGTGTGCTCTTCCCGCAGTTCCTGCGCGGCGCCGTCAAATACTTCCAGGGCTTCGGCTAGCACCTGGCTGCCATCGTCCTGGCCGCCTTTATCACTGTGGTAATACAGACGTGACTGGGTGCGGATCATATTCATGACGCGCGGCAGATCCTTACTGACGATCCAGGGCGAGATCGTGAACATTTTGTTAAAAATTAAAAATAGTTTTTTGCCTACAAAACAAATACTTATAGGCCTGT
>NZ_JAPDBM010000122.1:0-4650 GCF_027705265.1 Aeromonas sp. QDB11
GTCCTGCATCGAGAAAACCGACTACCCGTTCCCGGAGGAGTTGGTGCTGTCAACACCGTCCCGGTGAACGGTTACATTTGAACGGCCACAAACAGCCCGCCATTTATATCAAACCATTAACTGGTCAGCGATGGGTTGTTATTATCAAACGGCCTCTCTATACTGCGCGCCCTCTGATATAGAGACCCGATGGAATATAAATAAGCTTCATGGATGAGGCCATTCAATCACACGCAGTTCGCATTAACAGGGCAAATCCATCCATGAACAAGATCAATAAAGTTGCAATGCTCTCTCTGCTCGGCCTGACCTTCAGCGGTGCCGCTTGCGCCCAGGGCTGGTATGTCGGTCTGGACCTCGCCACCTCCAACATGGATCTCGATGGCGCAGCCCAACAGGCCTATGACGCCAAGATCATCGATGACCAGCTCGATGGCGGCAGCCTGATCGTCGGTTACGACCTCAACCACTGGCTGGCCATCGAAGGGGGCTTGCACGCCCAGCAGATGAGCCAGCTGATGTGGGTCAACGCCCCGGGCCTGACCGGCTTCACCGACACCACCATCGACACCCGCAGCATCAGCCTGGCCGCCAGACTGAGCCAGCCACTGGCCTGGGGGTTCAGCGCCTACGCCAAGCCGGGGATCGCCTACACCAGCACCGAAGTGGAACTCATCGGCAGTGGCGCCATGCTGGGCTACCGCGTTCAGGGCAACCTCAACGAGACCAAAGGCACCCTGCACCCCAATCTGGAAGTGGGTCTGGACTACGCCTTCAACGACCACTTCTCCGCAGGGATCGGTTACGAGCGCCAGTTCAACGCCCTGAGTCTGGGTGACGAGCACTACTCTCTGGATACCTTCAAGCTGGGCCTGCGCTACCACTTCTAAGTCGCGCCGCCCCGCTCGTGTGCTGATGCGCAAAGCGCAGATACAAAAGGGCCGCAGGTTTCAATCCTGCGGCCCTTTTTACTGCTCTTTTTTCCGTACCCTGCGCGTTAGCAGATCTGGTCTTTGCCCAGTTGCTTGGCCTGATAGAGCGCCCGATCGGCCCGCACCATCAGGCTCTCTTTATGCTCATCCTGCTGATACTCCGCCAGCCCGAAGCTCATGGTCGCAGGGGCATGGGGGCAGATGGGCTCGCTCGCCATCAATGCCTGCAGCTTGGTCGCCACCACCATGGCATCCTCGCGGTTCGTATTGGGCAACAGCACCATAAACTCGTCGCCGCCCCAGCGAGCCAGCAGATCGATCTCGCGGATATGGCTGCGCACCAGCGCCACTATGTTGATCAGGGTCTGATCCCCGGCGTTGTGGCCGTAGCGGTCGTTGATCTGCTTGAAGTTGTCCACATCCATGGCGATCACCGTAAATGGCAGATGGAAGCGGCGGGCCCGCTCGCACTCCAGCTGCAACGCCCGCTCCAGCCGGTAACGACTGGCGGCACCGGTCAGGGCATCGGTCTCTGCCAACTGACGATTCTCCTCCACCCGCAGTTTCAGCTCCTCGTTGAGCCGCACCAGCTCGGCGGTGCGATCCGCCACCTGCTGCTCCAGCGAGTGGTTGCGCCGCTCCAGCTGCTCCAGCAACAGCTTGCTGGCGTGGATATCGCGGTGGGCGCCAATCATCCGCGCCACAGATCCATCGGGATTGCGCTCAATGATACGGCCACAATCCTCAATCCACAGGTAACTGCCGTCCCGACAGCGACAACGATACTCGGCACAATATTCGGAAGCCTGGCCGCTCAGACAGGCATCGAATTTGGCCATCACCCCGGCCAGATCGTCGGGGTGGATCACCCCCTCCCAGGTGAAGACGGTATTGCCGAGGGTGTGCGGCTCGTAGCCCAGCATCCGGTACCAGCCGGGGTTGCGATAGACGAAACCGGTATTGGCATGCCAATCCCAGATGCCATCGCTGATCACCTCCAGAATGCCATGCACCACGGCTTCGCTGACATCCGAGATCCTGATCGTGTCACTGTCCTGCAGCATAGTGGCCATCCTTATTCTTCTGCCCCGCGCCACTGCGGGGAATCGCCGTATTGTCGTGAAGCGCTACCTTGGCATATTGCAAAAAATCTGTCAGCCAGAACCCCACCGCACCACCGTTTTCCCGGTTATCGGCCACTCACGGCGCAGGTTGAATCAGGGGGGCCATAAGTGTGGCTCAAGCGCGCCCCATTTACCGGATTTAACTCACGATTCAGTCATTTGGGGGATGGGAATAAATGGGGGGATACCCAGAGGCCGCCACAGAGGTCAATCGGCCAGAGTCAGCCGATAAAAATCCGTCTCCTGATGTTTCGGATTGGGGCGCAGAAATACCCAGCCAGATCGCCGGTAATGGTTCAAGGCCCGCACATTGGTGCGACTCACGGAGAGAATGGCCCATTTACAACCCGCTCCCTGCAACTGCTGGCGAATATAGGCCTGCAACCCGGCAGCCAGACCGCTGCCACGATATTCCGGGAACAGATAAATCAGCTGCACATAGCCGGTCTCGGGTTCATCGGAAAAGCTGCGAAATTCCAGCTGGCCCACCAGTTGTTCACCCGCCCAGACATGGAGGTAGTGCCATTGCGCCTTCCCCAGCCTTTCGCGGATCCGCGCCCGATAGCCGTCGATAAAGTCGGCAAAGCCGTCATGGGTATGAAAGCTGCAAAAATAGGCATCCCTGCGCGCCTGCACACAGAGTTCGTAATCCCGCTCCAGATCGATGGTATTAAATTCAAGTCTCAAGCAATGGCATCCTGTCGTGCGTGGGTAAGGTGCAACAAGCGAAGCGCATTACACCTTTTGGCAGATAAATAGCAGCGGTGCAATTCACTTCGTTCTTTGCACCCTACCCTCCCTCACCCTGCCCTCTCCCAAGGGGAGAGGGGATCATCCGGCATTGGGGATATGGCGTTGGCAATCGGGGGCGGTTCGGGAGTGGCGGATTGCACGATATTTCTATGATGCGATGTTGGATTACCTGATATTCGATTACACGATTGACCAATTACGCGATCGTCCGATTACGCTTCGCTAATCGAACCTACAAATACCCGATACATTAATGGTGCGATATAGAGTGCAATGGGATCGCAATCTCCCTTCTCCCCTTGCGGGAGAAGGGTCGGGGATGAGGGGAGGAAAAAAGAGATTACGCGGTAAACGTTGGGCTTCGCTACGCTCAGCCACAACCTACACAATCGGTAGGTTGGTGCTGAGCCTGCGAAGCCAAACATACGAGAGCGATTTTTCGATTACTCGACATCAGTAACCGATATCAAATGGTGTAGGCTTGCCAGACACTCTAATAAAATCACCATGCGCGTATACATTGTGACCAAATCCACACTCATTTTTATTCGGATTTGTATCAACCATCAGAATACCATGATCTTTTTCTATAAATTTTATCGAAATTTCACAATTACCCTCTTCACCGGTTAGTTTTATCAGCCCCTCATCATCCTTCATAGTCACAACCTGAGAGATTTCCCCCATGTTAGGACCATAAGCCATCCCCATTAACCCAAAGTAGAGCAGATTCAAAGATATCAAGTAGTCACTACCTTGCTTTTCTACAGAGGCAACATTCCAACTTCCGAAACCAGCATACTCCCAATAAGTTCCCACCATATCAGGCCCAACAGAGACTGGCATGTTTTTAAGCAGACCGTAGTTGAATTTAGATTTCTTATCATTCTGGGCTAATGACAACCATGCCAGAGCCTTAAGCTTGTCCCCTTGTTTTATATAAGAAAGTGCAACATTGTTATATGCCGTAATAGTCGCAACTTTATCTGGCTTACCATAGACATATCCACACCCCTCACTTAATGAGACTTGCTTAGTAAAATAATCTCTTGCTTTGGCATATTCCCCTGCCTTGTATAATTCATCACCTTTTTTTATAACCTCTGGCAGTTTTGCACACATCTCTTTCTCGATATCATCACCAGACTCTGCTGCATTAGCAAAGAAATTAGCGATAATATATAGAGGCAATACCATTAGAACAAACTTCACATTTATAAATTTCATATCATCCACACCTTAAACTTTTATTATCTTTTTGCTGTATAATAATCAGACTGACCAGAATAGATAAAACAAAATTCACAAATAGGCCACCATATACCTTTGTATATACCCAGTAGGTTAGTGGCAATGTTTCACTGACTACATATAATATCGCTGCGTATAGAAGATAAGATGTCCCCATGACCTTTCGATAAGAACACCAGACTATATCATCTAGGGAAAGTGCGAATAAGCAGGTCATTTCTTCCCAAGCTGGCTCGCTGATTAAAATTTCGCGGATCCGGGCCGATTGTTCTCCCGTAAACACCTCGAATTAGCCTATTTAGGCCGTTTTTTCGCCATTCCTGGCGTTATTTCCGGTTTTTAGTGAGATCTCTCCCACTGACGTATCATCTGGTCCACCCGAAACAGGTTGGCCAGGGTGAATAACATCGCCAGTTGGTTATCGTTTTTCTGTAGCCCCTTGTATCTGGCTTTCACGAAGCCGAACTGCCGCTTGATGATGCGAAACGGGTGCTCCACTTTGGCCCGGATGCGGGCTTTCATGTATTCGATGTTGATGGCCGTTTTGTTCTTGCGTGGATGCTGTTTCAAGGTTCTTACCTTGCCGGGGC
>NZ_JAPDBM010000123.1:0-4462 GCF_027705265.1 Aeromonas sp. QDB11
ATGAGCGTTCACATTGGTCCGGAAATGGTGTTCACGTTGAACCGGAATCGGTGTTCATGATCGGCCGGAATATGCACTTCGCGGTCGATCAGTGCAGCACTCCGCCCGGTCATGCCAACTGAAGGGTCCATGAAGCGCACTACGCCGTCTGCTCCAATATATCTGATTGTCGCACCATCGGTTAAGCGCAGACCAAGGCCATCCATCAACCAACCTGCAGGAATATGAATGTTAATATTTTGTTGAATCGATGCATCGTAACCTGAGGCTTCTGCCAGATATTTCGCCGTTGTTGGGCGAATGCTAACTGCCTTCTTTGAAACACCAAAGGGGCGCCACCTTCTTATCCATTCGCTGTCGGGTTCATCTTCACCATCGTCTGCACGCCATGCCCAAGGATGTTCACCCAAGTAGGAATGCAGTCCGCCACAGCGGGCAGGAGGCACGTCGTCATCGCTCTGGAAATGTTGGCACTTCACCAGTGCCAAGGCTGTACTGAGATCGACCTTTCTAACTACAAAGCACGCGATCCGACGCCAAGTTTCCCGCTCTAGGAGTTCATTACCTCCACTCCACGTCTCAAATCCATTGAGTACCAGCCAGCGCCCATCATCGGCTGGGTTAGTAACCTCAATATTATCCGGGCCATCGAGCATGTCCTGATTGACGTTAAGCCAATCCAAGGCTTGATCAGCCGCCACAGGCTTTAAATCCGGTTCCGGTGGAACCCAAAAGCTGGCTTCCTCGAAACGGCGCCAACCATCGTCTTCTGTCTGTGTCACCAGCAAGGATGGATCTATGTTGCGCAGACGCATGATGTCGCCTGCTTCGTCTCGACCCGGCAAGGGCTGAAGGTTATCGGTCATCCTTGCGCAGAGCTCATAAAGCGCAATCCATTGATATTTTTTGCCAATGCGCTCAACTGCATGAGTGTGGCGGTCATTCCTGATGGAGGCATCGAAATCACCGTGCAAAGCTTCGGACCACCCGAGATCATGGGCTCGTTTGCACACCCAGCGCCTCGCCCAGGCGAGATTGAACTGAGCAGGCTCATCACGTAGATGGACAGCCCCCTGAAACATTCCCGTTTGGTACCAATTTGATGCCTCTGCACTCCATTGTGCAAATACCTGCTCACCAACGGCCGCTCGGAAAGCCGCCTTTGCTTTGTCAATCAATGGACGCAATGTCCAATAGCTGTCGTTACTTGCTTCTGACATAACTGCTAGAAGAGCCCTATGAGCTGCAAGCATTTCGGGTGATGCCGTTATACAGAAAGTATCAAACCAGCGCTGAGCAAGATCCCTGGCTGTAGGAATAGGTCCCGACAACTTGGCGGCGGCACTCCAATCATTGACCGCATAGTCGAGTTGGTAGCGAGCAAAGTCTCCATCGAAGACTGTGGATCTTGTGATCTCATCGCGTTCATAAGACTCGATTTTTTCCTCTGTGATGTGCTCTATAGGCCAAGCACTCCCGTAAGGCGGGTTGATCAGATAGGAATCGAAATCTTCGGGTAGAACTCCCTGGCTTTCTGCATATCGAACAAGGCCCCGTGCGTGATCGCGGGTCAAGATATTGGCTGGAAAGTCGACACTGGCGAAAAGGTCTGCATGAAGATCTTTGGCAACGAAGAAAAGCCCATTCGCGCTCCAGCGCCCCTGCATGGCAGCACCATAGATCGCAGCAACCAGACGCTCCGTAACATATGCATCGTCGAGGTTCTTAAAACGCAGCCATAGGGCGCTTGCCAGCTCTGGACGACTGGCTAGGAGAACCACTAGGGCTTTGGTAGCGGTATCGCGTACTGTCCGTGCCGAGGTGGTCAGAAACCAGCAAAGTTGAAGACCCGCCAAGGCTGCTCGCTCGGGACGAATCGCATCCTGATCAGCCTCGTGTATCCAATCGATGAGGCGCTCAGCCCGTTTGCTGGGATCGGCCAAATGCGTCGACCAGACAGCATCTCGTTGAGGCATGGGTAAAGCGCGTAATTCCTTATCTAGGAATTCAGCGTTGTGATCTCGATCAGGGTCAGTCGAAAGCGCAATCATGGTCTCAAACCGCAGCCGAGCACTACCCACCTCTTCAATCAACGTCCAAGTACGCTCATTGAAACTTTTGTTACTTCGATTCAGTAGGCTTTCTTCAAATGCCTCCGACACAACCCATGGATCAGGCAAGTCCGGCATATCAGTTAGTTCAACGCCAAACCGCTCAGGCAGTTGTACGGCAAGAGCTTCGAGTAAACCGGGCGTAATCGGCGAATACAAGTCCATGACGGCTCTACGAAGCGGCGTATCTGCTGCGAAGGCTGTTGTTGTATCACCAGCTATAACACTGCGGCTTAGGAGACTGCTGGCAATGGCATGATCACTCATGCGCTGAAAGGTAAAGCGATACTCTTCCTCGGCATCATCCTCGTAAGCTGGTTGTGCCGTTAGCAGGCCCTCGTTTTGAAGTTGGAAGAGAAGGTCTTGTCCAACTGGATTCGTGGAGGGAAAGAACTCGGACACGATGTCGTAAGCACGGCTACTGGCTACTTCTTCACGGCCGGTGTCTGCCATTTCCTGCGCGAGAGCCTTGATAGCGCGTTCTACCAAGCGGCGCTGAGGCACAACACCTATCTGTTTGGTTACCCGTTTTACAACGGCTTCGGTGTACAGCTTGAATACCGCTGTAACACCACCGAGTCTGTTCGTCAGAATTGCTTGGTCTTCAAGTTGAAGCGTATCGCAGCATATACGTAGGAATAACGGTATCTCAAACTCCTCGATTGAGTTGGGCTCTTCAGCCAAGTAAATCCCGCGTTTTTTGAGATACAACCGCGCCTGCCGTACCGAAAACCCCTCATGTGTGACCCTCGGCAGTTTTGTTTCATCAAGCTCATCAGGAATGACTAAGCGCTCGTAGGTCGAGCGACAAGATAGAATCAGGCTAATCCACTCAAACCGGTCTACGTCATGCACCAACCCAGCCAAGCGTTCAGGCCAGATAGCCTGACCATTTTTTTCGTTGAGAGCATCAATCATCAACAAGGCACGAACACCCATAGCCTGGCCAGCAGCATTGAGCGCCCCCAAGAAGCTCTCGGCTGGGAGATCTCGTGGAAGACCCAGATCCTTCATGATCTCTTCCCAAGGTTCTCCATCCGGCAACTTCTTACCTAGAACCATAACGGCAGGTTGCTCTGTCTCAATGATGTGATCGCAGATATCGGCCAAGAGATGTGACTTGCCTGAGCCTGCCTCTCCAATAACCAATAGCGCGCGGGTATCGACATGTTTCCAGTGCTGCTCCGCCAGTGCATGGGAGACGTTTTTGATGGCTGATAACAGGTTCGAAATGGCGTTCGCTAACGGATTGGGCTGGCTAGAGGAAATTGCGTCCCTCTGCGTGCTATACCAAGGCATAATCGCATCCCTGGCCATCTCAAGCGTTTCACGTAATCTAACTATCGGAATCGGCCCGCTTGGCATTGAGGCAATCTGAACGAGGGCCTGGATTGCATCGGTGCAAGCAGTGACTGCTGCGGTATCGGCTTGATTGGTCTCGGCCAGTTTCTTCTTGATGTCTTCACCGAACGCAGCCAGTTCAGTAAAGAGGAAGGGATCCCTCGTAGTGGCCTCGATTACACGCCGAATCGGCAGATCGATGTGGCTGTCGGGGCTATAACGTTCACCAAGCTCCGTGCGGGCACGTTCGAAACTCTTGCGAAACCACTCGATAGTTAACAGAGTCTGATTGAACCAATAGGCAACTCGGCCCGCAGCGGTAGGAGTTGATGCAGTAAGGCGCTTTTTGAGTTCAAAAGCCCCCCAAAGATCGATCTCGATCTTCCGGCCCGACGCACTAGCCTTGGCGATGCTCTCGTTTTTCCAGTTATCCCATCGGTTCTGAGAAGTTATAGTGCCAGTTTTGCGAGAGTCGGACAGATCAAATGGAAGACACACTATGAACTGTGTCATCTTTGGATGCTTGATAAGCGCTTGGCTTAGGGATTCATCAAGCGAACGGATCGCGTTTGCAACGTCCCAATAGTATTTCACCTGCCAACCAGTCTCGGTCCCATCAGACAGGACAGCGAAGCATTCTACGCCACCATCGCCTCCAGGCCCCTTTCGAGTAAAGCGGACGCAAGTAGGGGACAAGAGTTCGTCACCTGCGAGTTGGCAGCACAGCTCTTCAAAGGCGTTAGCCTGATTCCCCCGGTGGGAGCGAATTAAATTGAAATCTATATCGGGAAGCGGCATTGTTTCAGTTCCATCAATTACGTTGCGCAGTGCAATCGCAGTATTTTCATAATTGTGGGAATGAATATATCCCAAAACAATTACCTGTTAGCCAGATAAACCAATGGGCCCCGACAATCACGTTCAACCGATTGAACTAAATAACTGATCCCAATAGTGCTACACCTTCGCTGTGCCATAGCCATTCCCCGGGAAAGGAGACACGGTATCCA
>NZ_JAPDBM010000124.1:0-4283 GCF_027705265.1 Aeromonas sp. QDB11
TCCTGCATGGAGACGCGATTAGATCACAGACGATCTGCCTGTTCAAATTTCATTAACAAAGTGCGATCCCGCCCTGTGCATTGCCCGACCCGGGCTAACACAACGAGGATAAACCGATGAAACTCAAAATGGCTCCTACCCTGATTGCACTGGCGCTGGCCGCCGCAGGCACCACAGCCCAGGCTGCCGATGACTGGTACACCGGTATCGGTGCTGGCTGGGCATATGCCCACAATCTGGATGATTTTGGCAAAGACACCGATAAAGATGCCACCGCACTGAGCATGTTCGGCGGTTACAACTTCAACGACTACTACTCAGCCGAACTGGGCTACCTCTACGCCGGTAAAGCGGGCGTTGACGGTGCCGATTTCAAAACCCAGGGTGCAACCCTCTCCGGTATCGCCCGTCTGCCGCTGGGCGACATCTTCTCGGTGTTTGCTGAAGGTGGTGCCTACTTCAATCACGTCAACGGCAATGGCAACAGCGACAACGGCACCGCGCCGCTAGCCGGTCTGGGGCTGACTGCCAAGATCTCCGACCTTATTGATGTGCAAGCCCGCTACCGCTACCTGTGGAGTCTGGGTGACGAGCAGAAAACCTGGGAGAGCGACATGAGCGTCGCCACCCTGGAGCTGGTGATGCACCCGAACCGCACCTCCTATGTAGCCCCGGTGGCAGCTCCTGCCCCTGAGCCGGTTCCCGAGCCGGTACTGGTCGACAAGAACTTTGCCCTGAGCTCTGACGTGCTGTTTGCCTTTGGCAAATCCACCCTCAAGCCAGAAGGTGTCGCAGCGCTCAACACCCTGTATCAGCAGATCGTTGACGTTCAGCCAAAAGATGGCAGCGCCGTGGTCGTCGGTTACACCGACCGTATCGGCTCTGATGCCTACAACCAGAAACTCTCCGAAGCGCGCGCCCGTACCGTGGCCGACTTCCTGGTTGGCAAGGGTCTGCCAGCTGGCAAGGTTGCCATCGAAGGTCGCGGTGAAGCCAATCCGGTCACTGGCACCCAGTGCAACAGCGTCAAGGGCAAGGCTCAGCTGATCTCCTGCCTGGCACCGGATCGCCGCGTCGAAGTGCGCGTCACCGGCGTGCAGCAAGTCACACAGTAATCCTGCAGTCCGACATAACAAGGAGGCCACCTGGCCTCCTTTTTTTGGCTCTTTTGTAACTCACCGCAGACCACCTTCCTCCCTCCCGCATCGTTTCAGTGACATGGGTTCACTTATTGCCACTATCCATACCTCCCGGGTGGTTAAAAACAGCCCGTCACCTATAAATAAGTGTGGGGTTTTACTAACAAAAATCCCCACTACACCAAACATCGACGAGGATACGCGATGAACATAAGAGTAAAACCTGTGTGGATTGCACTGGCATTGGCGAGCACAGGCGCACAAGCGGTACCGGTTCACGACTGGTATGCCGGGGTCGGCGGTGGCTGGGCCATTGCGCACGATTTAAATGACTTCAGTCAGGATGTCAGCAAGGATGCGACTGCGCTCTCCCTGTTTGGCGGCTACAACTTCACGGAAAATCTGGGAGCCGAGATTGGCTATCTCTCCACCGGAGACTGGGATATCAGCGGCCATGACTTCAACAGCAAGGGGGCAACCCTGTCAGTGATTGGCCGCTTGCCGCTCAGCGAGATGTTCTCGGTGTTTGCCGAGGGCGGTGGCTATATCTATCACGTCGAATCAGTCAACGGCGGGGACGACAACCTGGCACCGCTGGCAGGCTTGGGCCTGACGGCGCGGCTCCATGACTGGGTCGATCTGCAGGCGCGCTACCGCTACATAGTGCGCGTTGGCGATGATCCGGATAACGGCAAAGCCAACAGCGGTACCCAGCGCTGGGTCAGCGACGTCAGCACCGCCACCCTGGAGCTGGTGATCCACCCGAACCGCAGCCAACCTGCCGAGCCCGCCCCCACCCCAGCTCCGGTCGTGGTTCCGCCACCCGTTGAACCCGAGGTGGTGGATCAGACCTTCAACCTCAGTTCCGACGTGTTGTTCGCCTTTGGCAAGGCCGATCTCAAACCGGAAGGGATGAGCGCGCTGGACGCTCTCTACCAGCAGATCGTCGATGTACAGCCCAAGGATGGCAGTGCGGTCGTGATGGGGTATACCGACCGTATCGGCTCGGATGCCAACAATCAGGCGCTGTCCGAGGCGCGGGCAAAAACAGTCGCCGACTTCCTGATCGGCAAGGGGCTGCCCGCCGACAAGGTGAGCATTCAGGGCAATGGCGAGAGCAACCCGGTCACCGGCAACCAGTGTGATGCCATCAAGGCCAAAGCCGCGCTGATCGACTGCCTTGGACCTGATCGCCGGGTAGAGGTCAGGGTCACTGGCACTCAGGGGGCCCCCGAGGCCCCTGCCGCGCAGCCAGCCGAACAATAAACGAAGAGAGCAGCCAGACGTGTGAGAGGGGCTCTGTGCAAGGTGCACAAAAAAGGGATGCCGAGGCATCCCTTTTGCTTTGCCTCTTCCCGCAGAAATCAGAACGAGGTGCGGCGGTAGCGGCGATACTCCGGATGCCAGAAGTTGGCGTCGATGGCCTGATCGATCACCTCGTCCGGGGTCTGCACCGCCTTGCCCTGCAGCATGGCGGTCTTGGCCACCATCTTGGCGATGTAGCGGGAGACCTGATGGATATCCGCCAGATCCGGCAGCAGCGAGCCCTCCTCCCCTTTCACCAGCGGCGAACACTCCGCCAACGCGCGACTGGCCGACATCAGCATGGCGTCGGTTACCCGGGTGGCGCCGGAGGCGATGACGCCAAGGCCGATCCCCGGGAAGATGAAGGAGTTGTTGCACTGGGCGATGACGTAGCGCTTGCCCTTGTGCTCCACCGGTGCAAACGGACTGCCGGTTGCCACCAGCGCCTGACCGTCGGTCCAGCGGATGAGGTCTGCCGGCGTCGCCTCGACCCGGGAGGTGGGGTTGGAGAGCGGGAAGATGATGGGACGGGCACAGTGCTTGTGCATGGTCTTGACCACCTCTTCGGTGAACAGCCCCGGCTGACCGGAGACCCCGATCAGGATGTCCGGGCGACCGTGCTCCATCACCTCCAGCAGGGAGATATTATCCCCCACCGGCCAATCTTTGATCCGCTCCACCGGCTGGGAGAGACGGCGCTGGAAGTCGAGCTGGTTGGGGATCTTGTCGGTGATAAGACCGAAACGGTCCACCATAAAGACCCGACCACGAGCCTGGGCATCCGTCAGCCCTTCGGCCTTCATCTGCGCCACGATCTGCTCGGCAATGCCGCAGCCCGCGCTGCCCGCGCCGAGGAAGGCAACCCGCTTCTCGGAGAGCTTGGCACCGGAGGCCTTGCAGGCGGCAATCAGGCTGCCCAGTGTCACCGCCGCAGTGCCCTGAATATCGTCGTTGAAGCAGCAGAGCTCGTTCTTGTAGCGGTTGAGCAGCGGCATGGCGTTGTTCTGGGCGAAATCTTCGAACTGCAGCAGGATATCGGGCCAGCGGCGCTTGACCGCCTGAATGAAGGCATCGACAAACTCCGCATACTCTTCACCGGAGATGCGCGGATTGCGCCACCCCATATAGAAGGGGTCGTTCAGCAGCTGCTGGTTGTTGGTGCCGACATCCAGTACCACCGGCAGGCAGTAGGCGGGCGAGATGCCGCCACAGGCGGTATAGAGCGACAGCTTACCGATGGGGATACCCATGCCGCCAATCCCCTGATCGCCCAGACCCAGGATCCGCTCGCCATCGGTCACCACGATCACCTTGACGTTCTGCTTGGTGGCGTTTTGCAACATGTCATCGATCCTGTCCTTGTCCGGATAGGAGATAAACAGGCCACGGGCACGGCGATAGATGTTGGAGAACTCTTCACACGCCTTGCCCACCGTCGGGGTATAGATGACCGGCAGCATCTCGGTCAGGTGGTTGTGCAGCAGACGGTAGAACAGTGTCTCGTTGGTATCCTGGATGTTGCGCAGATAGATGTGCTTGTCCATGTCGTTGCCAAACGCCATGAACTGGCGATAGGCGCGCTCGGCCTGCTCTTCGATGGTCTCGATATTCTGGGGCAGCAAGCCTTCGAGGTTGAAGTTGCTGCGCTCTTCGCTGGTGAAGGCGCTGCCCTTGTTGAGCAAGGGGGTCTCCAGCAGGGCGGGACCGGCGTACGGAATGTAGAGGGGACGTTTCTGGTTATTATCTTCAAACATGGATCTTGCAGGGCAAGATCGCGAACGTTTTTTAAGCAGGGCACGAGGATTTGACCGACCGAACAGGGTGTGATCTTATACTCTC
>NZ_JAPDBM010000125.1:0-3895 GCF_027705265.1 Aeromonas sp. QDB11
AAAGACGCAGTTCCTGCGGGTAGAAAAATGGTGATCGGCATGATGTTATTGGCTGATCGACATGATGTTATTAGCCAAGCGGTCAAGGTATGACGGAAAAACCCTTGCAACGGTATTGAAGGCCATTTTTTTTCGGTTTATTGCCCGATTTAAGGCTGATTTGAGAAAAAACGGGTTGATGGCTGCACCGACGCTCCCCACAGGAAAATAAAACGGCCCGGCGCTGATTGGATTTTATCAATCCATCTGGCGTGGGCCGTCGGGTATCACAAAGTGACATTTATGGGGTGCGTACTGAATGTCACTTCAATGCTATGGCTCGTTACTGTTGTGGCGGGGTATTGCCCATCACGAAGTGGAGGTTGCCACCGGGCACAAACTCCTTGTGCTCGAAGAAGAGGCCATCCTTGAGCGGTTTGCCATTGATGGTGACCGACTGGACATAGCGGTTCTTGGCGCTGTTGTTATCGGCGATGATGGTGAAGGTTCCCCCCTTGACCGGGATGGTCGCTTTGGCAAACAGCGGGCGGCCGATGGTGTAGACGGGGTCTGCCGCATTCACCTGATAGAAGCCGAGTGCTGACATGACGTACCAGGCAGACATGGAGCCTACGTCCTCGTTGCCGATGATGCCTGCCGGGGTGTTTGAGTACATGGTGTCGAGGATGTAGTCGACCGTCTCCTGAGTTTTCCACGGCTCAGAGGTCCAGTTGTAGAGGTAGGGGATATGGTGGGAGGGCTCATTGCCGAAGGCCACCTGACCCATCATCCCGGTCATGTCAGCGGTCTCCGACCCCTGACTCTCGGCGGCGAAGGTGGCATCCAGATTCTGCTTGAAGGCCTCTTCTCCGCCCATCGCGGTTTTCAGCCCCTTGATGTCATGGGGCACAAACCAGGTCCACTGCCAGGCGTTGCCCTCGGTATAGTTACCGGTCTCATGTTCGGTGCCATAGGGATCAAACGGTGTCATGAAGGAGCCATCGATCATCACCGGACGCATGAAACCGGTCACCCCGTACTGGGCGTATTCGGCCGCATTGTGGTCGAAGTAGCGCTGGTAGCCGTTCGAACGGGCCAGATAGCGCGCTTCGGCAGTCGGGTTGCCAGCTGCTTTGGCGATCCGGGCGATGGCCCAGTCGTAGAAGGCGTTTTCCAGACCGTAGGAGACCGACTCTAGGGTGTAATCAGCGAAGACGGGCTGACCATCGATCCGCTGCACCGCCGGCGCAAAGCCGTTCTTCTCGATGTAATCGATATGATTGGTCAGGGTCTTGTCCAGCACCGCCTTGTCCCACTCGGTCGCCAGCATGGGGTAGTTGGTATAGGTGGAGCTGTCGATGGCGGCCTTGAGCGCCAGATTTTTCTCCTGCGCGGTGAAGGCCTCGGGGTATTTGGTGATGGCATCGGCAATCACCACCACCGCCGGATAGCCCACCATGGTGCCGGTCTCATCCCCCAGATGCTCCCACTTGGGCAGCAGGCCGCTCTCCAGATACTTCTGGATCAGGTTCTTGGCATATTGCACGGCGCGGGTAGGTTCGGTGATGGTCTTGAGCGGGTGCAGCGCCCGCTGGGTATCCCACAGTGAGTAGACCGAGAAGTTGGGCTGCTCTTCGCTCGCCTGACCATAGTAAATCGAGTAGCTGCCTTCCCCCTTGGCCTGCGCCCCTTTGCTCATGCCGCGGTAGTTGCCATCCACATCCTGATGGACGATGGGGGCGATCTTGGTGTGATAGAGGGCGGTGTAGAAGATCTCGCTTTGCTTCTTGCTGCCCCCCTCGATGGTGAAGTTGAGGGCGTTGGCCCACTTGTCGCGGGCATTGGCGCGGGCCTCGTCGAACGATACATCCCCTTCGGCCTGGTAGTTTTTCTGTGCACCGGTGGCATCAACCGCCGAGAGGGCAACTTTGGCATTGAGCTGGGCAGAACCGCCCTCTTCAAACTCGACGTAGGCGGTGACATCGGCATTGGATTTGGCCTTGTGCTCGGCGCTCAACCCCTCTACCGGCACACCCCCGGCGAGGAGGTAGACCCCTTTGATCTTCTTGTCGAAGGTCGCATAGAAGAAGATCTTCTGGTTTTTTGCCCAGCCTGAGAAGTGGGTGGCATCCCGCTCGCCGGTGATGGTGTAGCCATCTTCGCTGACAGTGAGTTTGTTGCGAAGCGAACTCGAGCCCCAGTCGCTGTTGAGGATCGAGTTCAAGTCGATCTTCAGCCGTTGGGGTTGGCCCTGCGGATAGGTATAGCGGTGAAAGCCCACCCGCTCGGAGGTGGTCAACTCTGCCTTGATGCCATTTTCGGCGATACGCACCGCATAGTAGCCAGGCTCAGCCTGCTCGGATTTTTTGTCCATTTTGACCGAGATGGCCTTGCGGTAATCATTGTTCGGCTCGATGTATTTGGCCTTATCTTCGGTAAAGGGCAGGAACAGAATATCCCCCAGCCCCCCCATGCCGGTGCCGGAGAGATGGGTGTGGGAAAAACCGAACAGGGTGTCTTTGTCGAAGTGATAGCCGGAGGAGGAGTGCCACCCTATCAGTTCGGTATCCGGCGAGAGTTGCACCATGCCTTCCGGTACCACGGGGCCGGGAAAAGTGTGACCGTTAAAGCCAGTGCCAACAAATGGATTCACGTATTGCAACACATTGGTTGGCGTTGGCTTTTGATCGTCGTTATCGGTGTTGCTGTTATCTGAATCGCAGCCGGATAACATGGCCAGGGTGCTGGTCAGGGTAATGGCCAGAATATTTCTCTTGAACATATGGAACGGCTCCATCGGGTAGGGGGTGAGCAGTCAGAATTTATTTTTTGATGCCGGAGTGGGGCCTGCGCAATATCAAGGCGCGGCGCTGTCAATCCCGGCGAGCGCTATTATTCCCATGGCTCCTGTTTCATCGACAGAGTAAAAAAGTGTCATTCACTAGACTTTTGTGACAAGGCTGTCTGTTTGTGATCCGCGTATCATGTGATGCAGCACATCATATTTTTTGAGTGTTCTTGTGAATCGACCAAAAAAGAGGCCCAAAGGAAGCTTTGGGCCTGAACATATATTGGCAATAAGTGATGGTTATTTATTATCTGAGCCGGTCGGTTTTTGCGCCGTCATGATAAATTTCAACTCACCGCCTGCCCGAATATCGCTGTGGTTGAAGGTCAGGTTTTCCCCGAGCGGTTTGCCGTTGATGGTGACGGATTCCACATAGATATTTTGGGGGCCATTGTTTTCGGCGATCACGGTGAATTTTCCGCCATCGATATCCATCGTCACCTTGTCAAACAGCGGCCGACCTATGGTGTAGACCGGGACTCCCGGCGTGACCTGATAGAAGCCAAGCGCACTCATGATGTACCAGGCGGACATTTGCCCCACGTCCTCATTGCCAATCAGCCCGGTGGTGGTCGGATGGAAGAAGCTGCGCACCGCCTGATCCACATACTCCTGGGTTTTCCACGGCTCCTTGGTCCAGTTATAGAGATAGGGAACATGGTGATCCGGTTCGTTCCCCATCACGAACTGCCCGATATAGCCGGTCATATCCCCCTGCGAGGTATCGGCGTTGGAGTTGGCGGTGAACAGGGCATCCAGATTCTTCCGGAATTTCTCCTCGCCACCCATTACCTCTTTGATCCCCTCGATATCGTGGGGAACAAACCAGCTCCACTGCCAAGTGTTGCCTTCGGTAAAGTCCTGCCCCCGGTGCTCGGCCCGATAGGGCCAGAAGGTGTCATAACGGCTGCTGTCGTTGATGTCGCAACCTGGTGGGGGCGTGACCGGGTTGCCGTTTTTATCGATAGCGCAGGAGGGGTAGTTGTTGACCGGCGTTAATGGGATGGTCGCCCCTCCCCAAAATGGCATCAGAGTGCCAAAGTGGCGAATGTAAGTTCCCACTGATGA
>NZ_JAPDBM010000126.1:0-3840 GCF_027705265.1 Aeromonas sp. QDB11
ATCCACGTCGGCGGGGGCACTCTCTGAGCCCTAGATTTGGCGTGGCGGAATTTTCGGCGGTTTGGGCTTACACCCCCAAAATGGTTGAGTACCGTGCAGACCATGCTCACTTTTTCACGCTTACCCTGAAAAATGAACAACCAAACTCTCGGCTGAATCAGGCTTTGGCAAGGCACATCGACTCTAAGATCCATTCGTTGGTGATCATGACCCGCAATGACGGTGTAACCCGTAGAGAGAATGTTGTTGTGAGTAAATCAGCGACAAAAGAACCCAATGACTACCGTCTGAGCATTATAGGTCCAAGTAATCGCCAGACAGTTCAAAGCAAACGATGCTAAGCAATATCCCAACAACCTAAGGGACTTCCGACCCCTTTTCTCTGTCTATCTATATGTATATCTAAATAATGAAATATTTTGTTAAATTAACTGGTAAGCCAGACGGTTGCGCTTGGCATAGGATGTCAGTCACCCTTCCATTTTTAACATTTCGGTATTTCGTTAGATGGGGTTCTACGCCGGAATCCCAGTTTTTTCCGTCTAGCCAGAAAACTAGTGCTGGCGCGGGTTGTCGTAAAACAGTTGCTTCCCGACATAGCCCGTATTGGGTCGAAAAATACGCGCAGCTATGAGCAAAACATATACGGCAACCCCTGTCGGATACAACTTGCAGACGGAAAGATCAGCCTAGACGTTTACCAGCGGAATTTTCTTGGCTTCCGGCTTATAACCCCTAGCCCTCCTCGTTGGCCTTCAGTTAGCTGCTCGTACATCTTTTCGCTCGTCTTTCGCGGACAAGGTTGCGGTGACCCGGCAGTTAGCCGACTCACCACAACCCCCTCACGCGTTGCACTTATTATCTTAATCCGTGGTTAGCTTTTTTATAGAAGAGAGTTCAAAAAGGAAGTATTCAACAACAGAAGCTGCCTCTTCGCGCAAATGCATAGTTTCTAGTGGTGGCTCATCTCCGCCAGCTCTCATTATCGCTCTTTTCGCTTGGTTGGTTTCACCATTTCTTGCAAAATAAAGAATTGATTGTGCTATGGATAAAACAATGTCGATCTTAGCCGCTACAATGTCTTCATTGATAGCTTTTATATCGAAATCTTTCCACAGCTTATTGTAAAGACTATCCATTTCCATACCAGTGACATCAAACTTGTCTTGATTACTCAGAAGAACATCATTAGGGATTCTTTCCAGTTCATCCAACACACCAATTAGTTTCATATATAACACACACCTAGTATTTCTTTTTGTTATAGGCAACTTTTCCATATATGAAAGCATTTCTGGAAATTTTAATGAATTTAAAGCAATGGTGTTGTATTCATTTTTTGCCCCCCCCCAATTCTCTGATATTAACTGAGCATCAAGACGCTCTAGCGCCAAATTTGCCTGGACTATTCCATTGGCTTTTTTTGCGTAATGCTTTAGATAGATATATATGAGAGGTATAAGGGCAAGTAGCAGTGGGATTATGGCTTTCATTAATAAATCTCATTTTTTAATTTAATGCATTTAGTGTTATTAGCAATCATCTATCATATCCCAATCCCCCACAGTAGCAATGACGGTTATTGCAGCCCAAAACTGGCGAACCGAAGGGAGTTTTGAGGTGCGCAAAACAGGCAATATGTTAAATAGGCACTTTTGCGCATGCGCAAAACCCTTTTAACCTCCAGGCCACCACGAAACGTCGATTTTCGCATGCGAAACCCTGCCAAATGCCCCCCAAAAGCCCTGAAAGTTCGCGACGTTTTCAGGCGGATTTTAGTGGCTAAAATCCGCCTCTCCTGGTTCGTTCGTTTTGATACCCGAACGCCGCATTTCAGCCCATTTGGTGCCGCGCCCTAACGGCTCCGCCGAAGGCGGGGCGGTTCAGGCGTGGCCGGAGCGGGCGCAGCACGCGCCAGCTCTTGGGGCGGGGGGGGATCAACTGGCTGGTGCGCTAGCGCGGCCTCGATCGCCTGCTGTATAGCCTGCTCTCGCACCTCCAGGGCGACAGCCCTGGAGGCGTTATCCGCCGCCTCCGCGGCGGCTTGGGCCTGTAGAACTGCGGCCTGCAAGCCGCGCCGCTCTGTGCTGAGCTCTTCCCATCTCGACTCGATATCTGTGATCTGCTGGAGCACTGACGGCAGCCGACGGTCGAATAGCCGCAGGATCCACGGCCTGTGCTGGCGCTGGTCACGCTCCTCGCGGAGTGCGGCAGCTGACACCCGCAAGGCTGATCGCTCTCGCTCCTGCTCCTGCTCCCGCTGCACCTGCTTGAGCCGTGCGGCTTCGCGCCGCTCGGCGGTGGACGGTATCGACAGCGGCGCGGCCCGCAGCTGTTCTAGCAGCCGCTCGCGCAGCGGCGGCTCCGGCCAACAGTGCAGGTGCTGCGCCAACTCCTGCACTGTTGGAAACAGCGGCAGCAGCGCCAGGGCATGATCGTGCGCCAGATAGCGCTTCAAGGGGTCATCTCAGAAAACGGAAAATAAAGCACGCTAAGCCGGTGGCAGCGGTCGCAATGGCCTGAACTTCCCCGCACCGACCTTGGCACTGCTGCGCCATAGGTAATCGCCGGTCAGGTTGATATGCTCCCACCCCAGCGGGGACAGATATTGCAGCAACGTATCGTCCAGCGCCTTGCAGTGGGCACGCAAAGCACTGGTGGCACGCTCCAGATAGACCGTGTTCCACAACACGATGGCCGCCGTCACCAGATTGAGGCCGCTGGCCCGGTAGCGCTGCTGCTCAAAACTGCGGTCGCGGATTTCACCCAATCGGTAGAAGAAGACCGCCCTGGCCAGCGCGTTGCGCGCCTCGCCCTTATTCAGCCCCGCATGGACGCGGCGGCGCAGCTCCACGCTTTGCAGCCAATCCAGAATGAACAGCGTGCGCTCGATGCGCCCCAGCTCGCGCAGGGCGACGGCCAAGCCGTTTTGGCGCGGATAGCTGCCGAGCTTGCGCAGCATCAGCGAGGCCGTCACCGTGCCCTGCTTGATCGAAGTGGCCAGCCGTAGGATTTCATCCCAATGAGCGCGAATAGCCTTGATGTTCAGCCTGTCGCTGCTAAGGAAGGTGCGAATAAGCAGGTCATTTCTTCCCAAGCTGACTCGCTGATTAAAATTTCGCGGATCTGGGCCGATTTTTTTCCCGCAAACACATCGAATCAGCCTATTTAGGCTATTTTTTCGACATTTCTGGCGTTATTTCCGGTTTTTACTGAGATCTCTCCCACTGACGTATCATTTGGTCCGCCCGAAACAGGTTGGCCAGCGTGAATAACATCGCCAGTTGGTTATCGTTTTTCAGCAACCCCTTGTATCTGGCTTTCACGAAGCCGAACTGTCGCTTGATGATGCGAAACGGGTGCTCCACCTTGGCCCGGATGCTGGCTTTCATGTATTCGATGTTGATGGCCGTTTTGTTCTTGCGTGGATGCTGTTTCAAGGTTCTTACCTTGCCGGGGCGCTCGGCGATCAGCCAGTCCACATCCACCTCGGCCAGCTCCTCGCGCTGTGGCGCCCCTTGGTAGCCGGCATCGGCTGAGACAAATTGCTCCTCTCCATGCAGCAGATTACCCAGCTGATTGAGGTCATGCTCGTTGGCCGCGGTGGTGACTAGGCTGTGGGTCAGGCCACTCTTGGCATCGACACCAATGTGGGCCTTCATGCCAAAGTGCCACTGATTGCCTTTCTTGGTCTGATGCATCTCCGGATCGCGTTGCTGCTCTTTGTTCTTGGTCGAGCTGGGTGCCTCAATGATGGTGGCATCCTCAGCCATCCCCTCATATGAGCGAGGCGTGGCGCGGCTTCTGAGGTATGATCGCCATCCTTGACCAGCTAATACC
>NZ_JAPDBM010000127.1:0-3807 GCF_027705265.1 Aeromonas sp. QDB11
ACAGGCCTATAAGTATTTGTTTTGTAGGCAAAAAACTATTTTTAATTTTTAACAAAATGTTCACGATCTCGCCCTGCCCCCTGCCCATCCCGCAATGCTAGTGACATAACGCCATCAGCCTCACCATGAATGGATGATGCCCCCCTGATACCAGCAGCGCCTGCGTTGTAACCCTCCGCTCCTGGCGAGGACTTTCTTGCATGATGCACAACAATGTGGGCTGCGGGTTGACTTATTTTTCTGATGGACCGCATCACCTGGCCCATCATGCTATTATCATTTTCCGCCGCCGTATGCATCCTGGCTAGTACATCCCAAATAATCAGGTCAGGCTGGATCTCATTCACGATGGAGATCATTTTTTTCGCCTCTACAGGATCCAATACATCCGTTGTCTGGAAATCACCACACCGGAAAAAATTCCGCTCAATTGTTTGGTCAGTCACATTATTATGTGCTGTCATGGTTAAAAAGCGTTTCCAAAACAACCGATCTTTTAGCTCAAAATCCATATACAACACTCGTGCTGGATTTCGATTCCTCCAGTTGAGGAACTGTCCTCCACTGGCGATAGCCAATGCGAGCTGCGTTGCGACCAGCGATTTACCAGATTTGGGGGCGCCATTGATGATCCACTGATCACCCTGCTCAATCAGTTCGTCCAACAACCAAATCGGTTTTTGCTCACTGGCAATCCGCCCCTCACTAACCCCCCAAGCTAACATTCTATTCTGGAGCATACATACTCCTCCCAAAAAAAGTTATTATTATTTGTTGTTTTTATAAATCAATGGTAGATATTAATTATTGCTATTTATAAAGATAAACATTGCAAGTAATCTTGTATTGATGATGTTCCGCAAATATAAAAAACAAACGCCATTCAGAATATTTTACAAAGAAAGATCTGAATCCATTTCATGACGTGCAGTCCTCTGGCCAGAGTGCTCGTGCTGAGATTTTAATGCATACGCTCCAGGCCTCATCCTGAAACGTGCAATTTTTTTGGCTGCTAATATAGGGTTATCCATTATGATTCTAAGACCTCGAGTAGCAATCTCACCGACCTCTGCGTACTCTCTACGGAGCCGCTCAAGGTCTGAACCTGCTCCTGCAACTGTTCGAGCGAAACGCTCATCTGATGAATGGAGTTCTCGGCAGAGACGTTGCTGTCGCTGGTATGCGTGTTCAAATGCTGCACCATGGTCAGCAAGACCTGATGGTCGTTCATTATCTGCTGCTGTGTGACATGCTGCGATTGAACCTGCTCCCTGAGTGTTGCTATCGAGCTCATCTGCTCGGTGTTGATAAAACTGAGCAACTCTAATAATTGTTTCTCTAAATTCATGATTCACTCCTAGTAATGCTAAAATAGCGCTCAAAATTTTCATCAGCAGTTGAATTAATGCCTTTTCGGTGTCTACTGTTAGGGTTCCCTCAGGGTTAATTGGGGTCAGTGTGTAACCTGCATATAGCTGCATCTGCTGTTGCCAAAAAAGAGCATTTGTTGGCTGTTTGCGATGTCTCTGGGTTATCACTGCGGCCATACCTGTCGGTCGTCTCACAGGCCTCGGAGAGGGCATTGGGTGCAGCGTCTCAGTGACGTTATAGCGGCTCTGATTGAAGGCCCGGCGTTTGGCTATCCGCTCCTCAATCTGCTGCCAGAGTGCATCCAACGACGGTTGTGGAGGCGTTGTTATCGTCAACGTCGGTCTCACCACATCAATACTGGTAAACGCACGGCTAAATAAAGGTCCTTTCAGCCGAAAAGCCTTGATCTTTCCCTCTGGCACAATCCGTATGTAATCCTTTTTAGCCTCGACTTCGCTAATACCATACATTTGTCGAGTCTGAGGTTGCTCCAGCCAATCAATCACAGCTTGTCGGTTACATAACTGACCCTGAGTTACCCGTAACTGCACCGCATCAGATAACGCTGCAATCAAGTCCGCATTTTTACTGTACCGTGGTATTGTTCCTGTCAGCCTCTGGCGTTGCGGATCATCTGGACGTGCGAGGTTATGTTTCAGGTTGAGGTAATCGCGGATCGCATTAAAATCTCCTTCCGCACCTGGTGGGTGAGGGTTGAAATATTTTCCAGTGCGAAGATTAATCCGTGGGATTAAGAAATGATTCTCCAGATTTTGTTCATGCGTATGTTGTACCCACAAGATCATCCTGTCCTCTATGGGTAATCCAGCAAAAACCAGCTCCTCCATCAATGCACGAAATTCCTGAGCAATATCAGGATTGGAGCTCAGCGCCTGGTTGTCCTCAATTGCATGTGCAATGACACCGCTGGTGTATTTATATTTATGTGGCGATATCTCGATTGCATAAGTAATGTCTCGTGGATTTCCAGCCAACAGCTCAGGTGGTGGAGTCCGTTGTACACCATGGATCAGTCTCAGTTGTTGGTTCAACCGATGAACCAATGGAGCGTCATTTTTATCACGAGCAACCCTAATCGCATCAGCGATTGTACTACGCTCATTTTTTTGTTGCGGAGTCAGAGCGCTGTAGATACCCAGTAGGTAATCTATTGGGGCGCTGGATTTAGTCTGGCGATGCCCATTGGTTGCAAAAAATCTAATCACCGCCATAGCTCATGCTCCTCATACTCACTCTCGATTAATGCTGGATTTACCTCCACTGCATCCTCGTCATCCTCACCTGAGTGTGACCATGTAGTGTCTGGGGTCGCAGTATCGCTTTTGTCATGGCGTATAACCCGAGATGGCTGTGTTAATTGTGGTGATAACATCTCGTTGATTTTATCAACCTGCTCTTTATGTTGTTTTTCTAGTTCCCTGAGTTCGTATAAAACAAAAAGTAGATTTACATCGCCCTTATGGGAGTTACACCATTTTACCAGCTGATTGAAATTGTTATAAAACCCGGTCTGTTGCGCAATAAGATTATTTATTGTGTCGCGTAATGTTTCTGCTGGAGAAATGACGATTTTCAATTTTGTGAGAGATTGAGATGCTAACCTCGATACAGTGATGCTTGCATTTTTAGCCTTTTTCTCCCAACGACGTTTTTCCTCATATGTGCAGCGTAGCTCGATTCGATGATCACGGATCTCTGTAAAACTCGGCAGCATTTGTCGAACGATGTCTGTATCCATATTTACATCTCTAGCTATACCGTTAATAGTGACAGCGATATCGTCATTGATGCACCTGATAACGGCCCTTTCAATGAGCAGCATGAGATCAGGATCTCTTGTCAGCTCCTCACGTAAAGTATTATTTTTGCTATTCCTTAATTTTTTATTTTCTTTTCCCACGTATTGTCTCCTGGCTGCTGAACAGCTCTAATTTATATATTTAGCGGGTCTGGGCGGCAGCCCAGGTAGGTCCAGGGCGACAGCCATGGCAAGGCTCCGTACACCGTACATTGCGGAACGCAATTTGTACGGTGTAGGAGTGACCTTGCTCTTATTACTTTTCGCCAAAAAACGATTTGTCAAAAACACACTTTTTATCCATGTGCTTTTGCCTGATACGATGCCGTACAAATTCTGCCTACAACTATCCGTACAACCAATATTCTGGCTGCTGGAAATTCTGTTTATTTTGCTAAATTCTGTTGCCCGTCACTACCGTATTGCTCAGTGCCTGTTGTAGCCACGCCATTAATTGCTGGTGCATCTGTGGGTTAGCCATCAGTGCATTCAAATCAACAGGTGGTAATATGGCTGGCACGGATTTGGATGCCTCAACCAGTCAGGGTGAGAGCGTGAACATTTTGTTAAATTTCACCCAGTTTTTTGAGACCCGCATTGAGTACCGTTTCCAGATA
>NZ_JAPDBM010000128.1:0-3695 GCF_027705265.1 Aeromonas sp. QDB11
GACAGCGCCAGTATCTACCCACGGGAAGTGGTCAAGCGGGCCATACTGCTCAACAGTGGGGCCATCATCGCGGTGCACAATCACCCCAGCGGTGACCCGGAACCCAGTCAATCTGACAGGGTCTTTACCCAGGCCCTCAAAGAAGCCTTGGCGCTGGTCGATGTGCGATTGCTTGACCATCTGGTGGTCGGTGCTGAGGGCTTAGTCTCGATGGCCGAAAGAGGTCAGCTATGAACCAGACCCCAGGCAAAACCCACCTCACCGCCCTCGATATCCTCATCGAGTTGCGCTGTTGGCTGGCAGACAACGTCGAGATGCAGACCGAGCCCGCCATCGTGGCTCACCTGCCTAACGGCTCCCCGCTCACCCAGGCCGATAGTATCGAGGCTATTGATGCGCTGCTGCATCAGCTGCGCCATTAGTCCGTTCCAAAAGAGAAATGAGCGATGCGATTACCTAACCCCTATTCCCTTGAGGAAACCCTGAGCAAGCTGCGCCATCGTCTGGCTACTGCCTGCAACGAGGAGGCGCTGGCATTACTGGAAAAAGCCGTCACCAAGGCGCGTGATGACGAGGGTTATGCCAGGCAGCTTGAAGAGGCCTTGCTGCGGGGATCCACCATCGAGATCCGCGAATGCCTCAGCTGCTTTGGCGACTACTTCGAGCGCTCCCGAGACGCACCGCCCTATTACCTGCATCACGATGCCGTCAACGGCATTGATTGTGCGCTCTACGCCATCCTGTTTGATGCGGCTTACCCAGACGCAGAGCAGGCGCACGAATAACGCCAGCATCCCCAAACCCGGATCATCCGCGCCAACACCATGATCCGGATATTCCGATCCCCCCAGCAAGGCCACCTCACTACAGGTGGCCTTGTTCATTTCAAGGAGTCACTCAATGTCTGCCTTCATGATTGACCGCAAGGATTACCTAGCCTTTGCCGTGCAGCTACATCGCTTTTGCAATGCCCCCATGCCACCGCACTACACCCTGGAGCTACTGCGCACCCTCTGGTGGCAGCCGCCAGCAGACACGACCAGCACCTGGACGTGGCGGGTTGACCGGCTGGTACGGTTGATGATGCTCGCCAATCGCCGTGCTGTTTGGCATCGCTATCAGCTTGGGCGTCAGCAGGGCCACAAGGAACCACATCAGCACCGCTCGAACAAGCTGGGGCCGCTTAAACCTGCCCATCGTTACCACCAGGCACCACTCACCGATGCCGAACTGGTAGCCCTCTACAAATTCACCTGCTGCGCCCTGTACCAGTCGAGCGAATGGAGCGGGAGTCCTGAGCAGGCCCCACGGCTGGTGAAGGTAATACAGCAGTTGCAGCAGGCGCTGGCGCAAGACGTGCTGACCCGGCTGTCACTGTGGGAGCAAGCACCCTGGGGAGAGATGTGATGGATCTCTACATCACCCTGACAGTGGCAAGCTCGCCACCGAGTTCAATGGCCCACCTAGCCCAACGTGTCGCCGATGACATGGCACACCTGCATCACCGTCTAGGGGATGGGGTGAGCGATGAACTGGGCATCAGTATCAGCTATCTGGTCGAACAGTTTGCGCTGCTGGCAGCTGCTTACCGTTCACCGGAGGAAAAGGAGAAACACCCATGATCGAATTCAACGACAGCTTTAGCCAGGCCTCCGTAGCGGAGGCCATGTGTGCTCACTCAGGGCTTGCCAAGCTCATCAGTCAGCAGTTGATGCTGCCGGGCTTTGCCTATGCCCACGATGTGGAGGGGCGACGTATTGGTGGCCCGCTGGTGGCCCCCAACCCTGTGTTGCACAAGACCACGCTCTTTGTCAGTCCACGGGATATGCGTGAGCACCTGCCACGAGAGATTAACTTCGCCCGCTTTCGCTGCGCCTGTAATGCAGCGGGTCAGCCGGTCGGTGAGTGGCAACGGGTAATTGTCGGGGCCTACGTCAACCACGGTAGTAATGACAAGCCGGATTGGAGTAGTCACACCTGAGCCACGGCCACCAGCACACACCCATGCTCCCATACAGCCCCTCACTCCGAGGGGCTGTTTGCATTTGAAGGAAGCCCAACCATGCACGACCTGCGTGATTACAAGACCCTGACCGCTCGGCAGATCACCACTGCCATCGGTCAGCTCAACCACAACACCGCGCCGAAGATAATGACCCACCTGGGATTGCGGGCCAGGCAGCCGCAACCACTCGGTAATGGCCGTAGTAGAGCCAAAGCCCTCAAGCTGCTGCGCAGAGTCAAGAAGGCCCACAAGGCGGGGCGTATCCCGTTTGAACTTACAGTGACCGGCTGCCGCATCGACCGGGGTAGCCATCAGGCTGACCGCTACTATTACGACCGAACACTGCTGGCTCAGGGCTGGCAGCAGTACGACACCGAAGAAGATGCGTGGTACTTCGGCATCTGGATTAACACAGAAAGGCTGGAGACCTTTACCTACGCAGAGGGCGACACCCACCATGTGATTGCGCCAAACGTTGAGGCGTTTCGTACCGAGCTGGCGCGGCTCTACCAGTACCACCCGCAAGCCCCGGCGTTTATCAGCATCGACCCGGAAGCGGGCACGGTGACCCACCATTTTGAAGCCAAACCGGAGGTGTGAAATGGCTAAGAACATCACCATCAAGGTGCCCGGCAAACATCCGCGAACCGGCGAGATCACCACCTTTGAGCTTAAGGGCCAACGCATCGATATCGGCATCGGCGGCCAGGCCGTGCCTTTCCTCATTCACGGTAGGGGGATAGGAACGTCCCTCACTCACATCCCGAGCGGATACCGCATCGCCCTGCTCGGTGGCTGGCTCACCGCTCGTTACGCAATACCTGAAAATAAGCCCAGCAGAACGGCATGCGCCCAGATGGCCATAGATCGGCTGGTGGCTCAATACGGCTCGCTGCACCTGCTGGACCGGCTGAATGGCAAACTGGTTATCAATGAGATGGCTGACTGCGCTCGTTGACGCCAACCGTCTCGCTCATCCACACACAGCATAAAGGGCCAGCCTTCACAGGCTGGCCCTTTGCAACACTGGAATCATCGAACATGACCCGTCTAATCATCGGGCTCGAAGTGCATCGCTATGCCCCCGAGCTCAATAAACTGCATCTGCGTAACCGGCAGACGTTATCCGCTCCCGGCATCACCACCATCAAAGAGGCCAAAGCCCGTCTATTTGGCCGCTGGCAGCCTGGGCATGAGGTAACCATCACCGTGAGCCATCCCGATTACGTCAATCTCTCCCGGCTCTACCGGGGGCGACTGGCCAGTCTGACAGAACTCCCGGAGCATCTGAACAGACTGCGCCAGCGCCACAATGTGCCCGGCACAATCATCCACACCCAATTGAGGTATCGCTAATCATGACCACGACAACCATCCACACCCAGGACCAACAACCCGCAGCGCCAGACCACCCCACCCGGATTTTTGCGCAGTGGGGTTTGCCCCATAACGTGACGCCGCGCTTTGGGGCTCGTCTCATTCAAGAGCATCATCGCCTGCACTTTCTGTCAGATCGGGCCTCACTGGTAGGCGAATGGCAGGAGGAGGCTATAGACCGGCTGGAGGCTGCCTTACCTACCATCATCAAGGAACTGGAAGCCAAGCTGCTGACCGGCGAACTGGATGCCCAGCGCCAGCAACGTATCACTATCCAGCATGGAGGCTTTACCTGCGAAGCCGATACCCTTGG
>NZ_JAPDBM010000129.1:0-3568 GCF_027705265.1 Aeromonas sp. QDB11
GAGCAACAGCGTGGTAAGGGTAACCGCTTTTACTCTCTGGTGGTCGGCTCTGCCTATATGGTTCAGCGGCTAAAGAGCCTCTTTGATCATGAGTGGGTGTATAACTCGACGACGAGTACCATTCATGAGTTGATCGGCTTTCAGCAAAAAATTGATAACCAGTTTGAGGCACCCCCGTTATGAAGGCCTTGCCGAAATTTCAGGAAGAGTACAGCGCCAAGATCCCAGCCCTGACCCTGCTCACCCAGCTGGGCTGGTCTTTCCTCTCCCCTGAACAGGCGCTGGCGGCACGGGATAACAAGTTCGATCAGGTGGTGCTGCGCCAACAACTGCGCAGCGTGCTGGCCGAGCGCACCTTTGTGTTTGCGGGCAAAACCTATCCGCTGTCGCCCAAGTCAGTGGACAATCTGGTGAGTGAGCTGTGCAGCCCGGCCTTGAATGAAGGGTTGCAGGCGGCCAACGAGCGGCTCTATAACCACTTGCTCTATGGCATATCCGTCACCGAGTTTGTTGATGGCAAGAAGGTGAGCCCCACCATCCCCCTGATTGACTGGCACAACCCGCACAATAACCGCTTCACCTTCACCGAAGAGTTTCGGGTGATGCGTTCGGCAGGTATCGAGGCTCGCCGCCCGGATATCGTCTGCTTCGTCAATGGCTTGCCCCTGGTGGTGATCGAGGCCAAGCGCCCCGATGGCAATGCCAAAAAAGGGCCGACCATCAAGGAAGGGATCTCCCAAAGCCTGCGCAACCAGCGCCCCGACGAGATCCCGCTGCTGTTTGCCTACAGCCAGTTGTTGCTCTCCATCAATGGCATCGAGGGGCGATATGGCACCTGCGGTACGCCGGAGAAGTTCTGGGCCGCCTGGCGTGAGGAGGACATCGGTGATGGCGAGATGACGGCCATCAAGAATCAGCCGCTCTCATCCGAACAACTTTCTGCCCTGTTTAGCCACCGTTCCGCCGCCGACCTGGACTGGTATCAGTCTCTGGTTGCGGCGGGCGCACTGGCCGTCAGCGATCAGGATCGGCTGCTAATCAGCCTGCTTTCCCCGGAGCGGCTGCTGGAGATGACCCGGCTGTTCACCCTGTTTGACAAGAAGGCGGGCAAGATAGTCGCCCGCTACCAGCAGGTGTTTGGCATCAAGCGGTTAATCGAGCGTATCAACCAGAAACGCCCCGATGGCGGGAGAGAAGGTGGGGTGATCTGGCACACCACTGGTTCGGGCAAGTCGTTCACCATGGTGTTCCTCAGCAAGGCGCTGATCCTGCACGACAGTTTGAAACAGTGTCGCCTGCTGGTGGTGACCGACCGGGTGGATCTGGAGAGCCAGCTCAGCAAGACCTTTGCCTCCAGCGGCGAACTCGCGGGTAAGAAGGATAAAGAAGCGGCCATGGCTACCTCGGGCAAGCGGCTGGCCGAGCAGATCGGTAAGGGCAGCGAGCGGATCATCTTCTCGCTTATTCAGAAGTTCAACTCAGCGACCAAGTTGCCGGAGTGCATCAACAAGAGCCCGGATCTCATCGTGCTGATCGATGAGGGCCACCGCAGCCAGGGGGGCGAGAACCATGTCCGCATGAAGCTGGCATTGCCCAACGCCGCGTTTGTGGCTTTTACCGGCACGCCGCTTCTCAAGGATGACAAGACCACCAATAAGTTTGGCCCCATCGTCCATGCCTACACCATGCAACGGGCGGTCGAGGACAAGACGGTGACGCCGTTGCTCTACGAGGAGCGCATTCCCGATCTGGAGGTCAACGAGCGGGCTATCGACAGCTGGTTTGAGCGCATAACCCAGGGGTTAAACGAGCAGCAGCAGACCGATCTGAAACGCAAATTTGCCCGCAAGGGCGAGATCTACAGCGCGGAAGATCGCATCAAGCTGATTGCGTTCGATATCGCCAGTCACTTTTCAAACCACATTGTCGAGGGGCTCAAGGGCCAGCTGGCCTGCGATAGCAAAGCCTCGGCGGTGCTCTATAAAAAGTACCTCGACGAGGCGGGGCTGTTCGAGTCGGCGGTGGTGATGAGTCCGCCCGACAGCCGGGAAGGCAACACCGAGGTCGATGAATCGACCACACCGCTGGTCACTCAGTGGTGGAAGGAGAATGTCGGTGCTCTCTTTGGTTCTGGGGATGAGCAGGCGTACACCAGACATGTCGTGAATCGTTTCGATCAGGATGACGACCTCAAGTTGCTGATCGTGGTGGACAAGTTGCTGACCGGCTTCGATGAGCCAAAGAACACAGTGCTCTATATCGACAAGCCACTCAAAGAGCACAACCTGATCCAGGCGATTGCGCGGGTCAACCGGCTGCACCCGAAGAAGCAGTTCGGTCTGCTTATCGACTATCGCGGCATCTTATCCGAGCTGGATACCACTATCGGCAAGTATCAGGATCTCGCTTCCCGCACCCAGGGCGGCTATGACGTTGACGACCTCAAAGGCCTCTACAACCAGATGGGCACCGAATATAAGCGGCTGCCTCAGCTCTACCAGACCCTGTGGAACATTTTCGCCGGGGTGAAGAACAAGCAGGATATCGAGCAACTGCGTCAAGTGCTGGTGCCCAAGATGGAGGAACTGGACGGCGAACTGGTGGATGTGAACCTCAAGGTGCGAGAAGACTTCTACGAGGCTCTCACGGCGTTTGCCAGTTGCCTGAAAGTGGCGTTGCAGTCGGCCTCTTTTTTCGAGGACAGCGCCTTTAGCGAGGCGGATCGTCGCCACTACAAAGAGACGGTGAAACAGCTCTCCAGCCTGCGCCAACTGGTGCAACAGGATGCAGGTGAGAAGGTTGACTACGACGAATATGCCGAACAGGTGAAGAAGCTGCTGGATAAGCATGTGGTCGGGGTAGAGGTTAAAGAGCCGGGCGGCGTCTATGAAGTCGGCAAGATGGGCCAAAAGCAGCCAGAAGAGTGGAGCGAGAACAAGACCCGCAACGAGACCGACATCATCAAGACTCGCGTCACCCGCATGATTGAGCAGGAGCTACGCGACGACCCCTACGCCCAGGAAGCCTTCTCCAAGCTGCTGCGCCAAGCTATCGAGGAGGCAGAGAAGCTGTTCGATCACCCGCTCAAGCAGTACATGCTGTTTCGTGAGTTCGAAGAGCAGGTGCAGGAGCGTCGCCTGAGTGAGATTCCTGACGCTTTTGCTGGGCATCGCCACGCTCAGGCCTACTTTGGGGTGTTTAAAAAGGTACTGCCGGAGGTGTTCGCCATTACCGACAGCCAGGTACAGGAGAAGTGGATAAAGCTGGCCTTCGAGATCGATACGGTCGTGGATGCATCGGTGGCCGAGCACTCCATCAACCCGCAGAACATCGAGGCGGGTATTCGCAAGCAGTTGCTGCCGCGTATGTTCCAGGAGTGCAAAGCAATCGGCAGTGGTATGGAGCAGGCCAAGAAGATTGTCGAGATGGTGGTGCAGATCACCCGAGTCGGCTTGAGCGGAGTCTGATCAGATGAATGTGCCTATTCGGGTCAAGGGCGATGCTCAGGCCCAGGCTCCAGCTCCATCCTTTAGCTTTCGCTACGGCGATGAGCGGATCGCCTTCGAGC